>DAOVEE010000115.1 GCA_030669135.1 Candidatus Bathyarchaeota archaeon
CCTCAGTGAGAACGTGACCTGCTCGATCCATAGGGATGGCGTAGCCGTGGGGAACATAACGAAGGAGGTGAACGTCGCCCCTGACAGCGAGGCGGTGTACGTCTTCCAGTACACACCCGACGAGCCCGGGGACTACGGCTACATGCTCACTTTGGATGGTACGCCTCTGAACGCCGACGACCCGTCTCCCACGCTGAAAGTCCGATGACCCGTGAGAGCTAAGTAAACTTACAAAAAAATTTTCTACTTGAAGTCATTATTTAAGGGCAGAAAGCCGAGACGTATTGGTGACTCCACCTTGCAGCGCCTAGCCTTAGATGTCCTCCAGAGGCTGAACCGAGCCGAGACTCCAAACGAGGCCATCGAGCAGATACTGACCGCGGTCAAGGAGTTCACGGGCGT
Organism: Candidatus Bathyarchaeota archaeon; assembly: GCA_030669135.1. GTDB lineage: Archaea > Thermoproteota > Bathyarchaeia > TCS64 > TCS64 > RBG-16-57-9. The sequence goes on from DAOVEE010000115.1 coordinate 403, forward strand.
CTCGGCGGTGGGGATCAGGCTCAGGGACGGCGACGACTACCCCTACTATTACTACGACGGGTTCAGCGACGTACACGTGGAGATGGAGAGCAGCCTCTGCGGCTACGACGACGACGGGGACCTGATCAGGGACCGCGAGGGGAAGCCGGTCCTGGAGTGCATGTGCGGCCTCGTGATACAGGGACGCACGGACGGCTCCAAACCCTTCTTCACGGAGGGCGGCAGCTTCCACTCGAACAACACGTCGGAGCTGCTGAACAACACCGCCGACGAAGACAGGCTCACCCACACGAGGAACGTCTGTAACGCCCAGGGCTACGAGTCGGTGGCGCTCATCCCATTACGCAGCAAGGACAGTATAATCGGGCTGCTTCAGCTCAACGACGAGGACGAAGGCAGGTACACCGAGGAGATGATACTTTTCCTTGAGGGGCTTGGGGAGAGCATAGGCATAGCGCTCGCCCACATGAAGGAGGAGGCGTGGAGGAGGGACGCCGAGGCGGAGCGTGAGAGGCTGCTCTACCGGTACAGGCTTAGGCTCAGGGAGCTCAACACACTGTACAACGTCTCCGAGCTGCTGGACAAGCCCGACCTTACCGTCGAGGAGGCTGTCCAGGGGATCGTTGAGCTTTTGCCGGCGGGTATGCAGTACCCTGAGGCCGCCGTCGCCCGCATCGTCGTGGAGGACAAGGAGTTCAAGACCGACGGGTTCAGGGAGACCGGGTGGCGCATCGAGTCGCCCATCAGGGTCTACGACAAGACGATGGGATCAGTCGAGGTCCACTACCGGGAGGAGAAGCCCGAGAGCTTCAACGGCCCCTTCCTCGATGAAGAGGTAAAGCTGCTCGACGCGGTCAGCGAGCAGGTGTTCAGGATACTCGAGCACAGGGAGAAGAGCGAGTGGCAGACTCAGCTCGACAGGTACGCGTTGATACTCAGCGACGAGGAGGTCCGGCACCTCCGGACCCTCGTCACCGAGGACATCTCCATAACCCAGATGGACCAGGATGGGCTCGACTATCCGGACGTCCCTCAGGAGGGGAGCGAGCAGCTGGTGAAGAGCTGGCTGTACCTCAAGAATGTGCTTGATCTTAACTGGAAGCTGCTCTTGAAGCTGCAGAGCCTCCTCGGGGGCTAGCAGGCTTCAAGTATCGATGCCCCCGATTACTTACTCATGGTTGCTCCAAGTGATCTCTGCGCCGACGTCGCCTTCGTTAACGGCAAGATCATCACGGTGGACGAGGACGACATCGTCGCCGAGGCCGTGGCGGTCAAAGGCGGATTGATACTCAGGGTGGGCTCAGACGACTACGTCGGCGAGGTCGTCGGCGAAGGCACGGAAGTGCGTGACCTCGGGGGCCGCACCATGATGCCTGGGCTCATCGACAGCCACATGCACCCCGGCTCCTACGGCGTGTTCCTCGTCAGAGGAGTCCCCTGCGGCCCGGACGTGGACACGGTGCCCGGGCTCCTCCAACGCATAAAAGCCAGAGCCGACGGCGCTCCACAGGGTAGCTGGCTGCTGGGGTACCGCCTCGATAACGTTAGGCTGGGAAGGTACCCGACGCGCTGGGAGTTGGACACGGTCACTCCGGAGAACCCTCTCTATATTCAGAGGCGCGACGGTCACGTGGGCGTGGTCAACAGCCTAGCGCTGGAGGTCGCCGGGATAACGAAGGACACACCCGATCCGCCGCACGGCAAGATCATGAGAGACGAGTCGGGGGTCCCCACAGGCGTCCTCCTTGAGGCCGCGAAGGACCCAGTCTACTCTAGGATACCCGAGCACACCTTGGACGAGTACCTGCAGGGCCTCCCCCTAGTGGTCGAGGAGCTGGTAGCCAACGGCCTCACCACCATCCACGCCAGCATGACTGACTCTACGGAGTTCAAGGCGATGCAGATCCTGCGGCGAACCGGCGGACTGGGAATCAGGCTCTGCGTCCACATGAGCGGCCGCGAGGAGGGGATGCTTGAGAGCCTCATCGCCTCAGGGATACAGACGCCGTTCGGGGACGAGTGGCTGAAGATCACCGAGATAGAGTGGGTCTACGACACCAGCACCAGCGGACGCACGGCCGCGTACAACGAGCCCTACGTTGGGGAGCCAGACAACTACGGGATACTCCTATACGACTACGACGACATGGCCGACAGGGTGAGAAGGGCGCACCTCGCCGGCCTCAGGGTGGGGCTGGACGGCATCGGGGACAGAGGCATCGGCCTGGCCCTCGACGCCTTAGAGGCGGCCCTCAAAGAGAAGCCGTGGCCGGATCACAGGCACAGGGTAGAGCACTGCTGCTACGTCACGCCCCCCATCCAGGACAGGCTGCTAGAGCTGGGAGTGATAGACGCGTCGGCGACCGGCTTCATACACGACCTGGGCGACGCCTACCAGAAGCACAGGGGCATGGAGGAGATGAGGTGGATGTGGCCCCACAGGACCCTCATAGACCGGGGCATCCCGGCGCCGGGGCACAGCGACTGCCCCGTCTGCAGCAGCAACCCGTGGCTCGGCATCTACGGCATGGTGACCCGCAGGAGCAGCGGCGGCGAGGTGCTATACGCCGGGGAGGGATGCACCCCATTGGAGGCCATAAAGGCTTACACCATCGACGGCGCCTACGCCGCATACGAGGAGGCCGTCAAGGGAAGCATCGAGGAGGGGAAGCTGGCCGACCTGGTGACCGTGGACCGGGACCCGCTGACCATCGACCCACGGGACCTGAAGAACGTCAAGACGTTGATGACGATCATCCACGGAGAAGTTGTATACCACAAGTAGCGTGCCGGGGCCCCCTTCTTTAAACCAGCGACGCGAGCAGCATCACTCATAAATATTCTTTAGAGTCGGCGCCAGCTAAGGGTTTAAATGTAACTATCAGGCTAAAGATGAGAGTCTCTCTGGAAGCCATGTGAATTTCATGGTATTGCCATTGTTTTTCCTTCCAGCCAGAGAGGCTCAGCCCCCAATGCTGACGCGTGGGGCTCCGTATGGGCTTCTAGCTGGGCGGGGGAGTCGTCGTGGTCTTTCTCTCCGACCGCTCCCAGTAGTACTCGTAGAGATCCGTCGCCCACCTGTGGACCTCCGGGTCGTCTGAGACGAAGCCCCTGTAGTCTATGCGGCCGTCGGCGCCCGGGAAGCAGATGCCAGCGACCCCCTTCTCTGAGACGGCCATGAACACGTTCACCTGGTCGATGACTTTGTTGCGGAACTGCCTCGACCGGAGGGCTTCCCGTAGGATCGGTCCGTTGTCGAACTCCGGCGGTACGACGATGTCCCTGGGCTCGAGGAGCCTGAACTCGACGCCTCTCTGCAGGGCGTCCTCCATGACGGGGATCGCCGTCAGGATGTACCGGTCCGTCATCCGCCAGACGTACTCCTCCGCATCCTTGAACGCCTGCTCGATCCTGTGGAAGATCACCATGACGTCGTCCACGTAGGTGCATGGCTCCAGCTCCCCGATGCGGGCGACGAACTCCGGGGGCAGCCGCGTCACGTCGTGGGTCCTGAAGTAGTCCCTGTGGCCGCAGGTGAACCGGAAGCCCCGCAACTGGTTGAGGGACATGAGCCCGTAAGGCGTGAGGTGATGGTTGCCCTCCGGGTCCTTGCGCGTCAGCCCAGCGTTGCCGAGCCTGGAGAGGTGGCGGCTCGTCTCCTGGGTCGTGAGGCCCAGCTCCCGGGAGAGGCTGGTCACGGTGAGGGGAGTCTCCTTCAACGTGTACAGTATCCTCAGACGGTCCTCGTTGGAGAACTCGAAGAAGACTTCGCAAAGGGTCTCCAAGGTCGTTTCCTCACAATGTTATATCCTAACTCTGCAGCAACGATATTAAAGCCCCTACAATACACGTTGGGAGCCCTTATGACCATCCCCTGAGGCTTACTGTGTGTGAAGTAGTTGAGGCACTCGTTCTCGGTTGAGCTGAAGTCCAAGAAGCACCTGCACCAGCTGATGTTGTCGAAGGAGCCCCACGGCGGCGTCTTCTTCGAGGGGGAGCTGGGTGAGATAAGCGAGCTAGAGTTCATAGAAGGGAAGGTCCTGGTCGTTACCGGGGCCAACGGGACGCTTAGGATAGACATCTGCGAATCAAAGCTCATCGGAGGCCTAACGAAGAGCGAGACTTAGGCTACTATGAAGGCTCCTGCGGCCCCACCATCAAAGCTGAATAGATCTTATGAATAGATACGTGTAACACCTACAAGGCGATCACATGGGTTCATCGACGCTACAGGAAACCGTCTCCGACGCCAAGGCGAGGTTCCCGCGGCTTAGCTTCATAGACTTCACTAGGGGCATAGTGATGGCCGTCATGGCGTGGGACCACGTCTCCAACTTCTGGAGCCAGCACCACCACGGCGGCGAGGGCATACTTGGGCGTGCGCCAACTTTCCTGAACACGACCTGGTTCCTGGAGAGGTTCGTGAGTCACTTCTGTGCACCCACCTTCATCTTCTTGGCGGGGACGGTGCTCGCCATCTCGGCGGCTAAGAGGCTCGAGAGGGGGGAGAGCGAGAAGGACGTGACCCTACACTTCATCAAGAGAGGGCTTGTGCTCCTCTTCCTTGAGGCCTTCTTCGTGTCGCCCGCGTTCAGCATGCCTTGGACGTACTTCGGCGTCATAGCGTGCATAGGCGTCTGCCTAGTCATCTTCAGCGTCGCCCGTAGGCTGCCTTGGAAGGTGATACTGGCGCTGAGCCTCGTCATCGTGCTGAACCACCAGTTCCTGGACCTGAGCTTCATACCGGCGGAGCCCAACTGGGGGTGGTACCTCCGCGTAATACTGCATGAGCCCAACTACGATAGGTGGCCATACTCTGGGTTATACCCCATAATACCCTGGGTCGGCGTCATGGGCTTAGGGTGGAGCCTCGGCAGCTACCTCTACGGCAAGGACATGGAGCAGGTGAAGAGGCTGAAGATGCCTTTCACCGTCGGGGGCGCCGCCTCCATCGTGCTCTTCTTCGTGGTGCGTTGGCTCAACGGCTTCGGCAACCTGCTCCCCCGTAGAGGCAGCACCCTCATCGACTGGCTCTACGTGAGCAAGTACCCGCCCAGCGTCGCGTTCCTCCTATGGACCCTGGGGATGATGCTTCTCTTCATGGCGCTGGGCCTCCCCATCCAGGAGCAGCCGTGGTTCAAGGGAGGGCTATCCGGCGCGCTGCTCACATTTGGCAGGAACCCCCTGTTCTTCTACGTGACCCACCTGTGGCTCTACAGGCTGCAGTGGCCCGACTACGCGCCGAGGAGATACGTGCCACCTTTCTACCGGTCCCTCCCGGAGTCCCTCGTGTTCTGGGCTGTGGGGCTTGTCGTGCTTTGGCAGCTGTGCATCAGGTACGAGAGGCTGAAGAGGAAGTACCCGAAGCCCATACTCCAGTACATATAGTGATGAGGTATGGTGGCAGCACTTCTTTCTAGGCACCGGGACGCCGTCGTGATATTTTTCGTGGTGGTTGTTGTGACTGGCTTTAATCTTTGGCAGCATGGAGGCGACCCTCCGCCGGGGTACATCGAGTTCAACCAGTACGGGTTCAGCTTATTTTACCCA
>DAOVEE010000067.1 GCA_030669135.1 Candidatus Bathyarchaeota archaeon
AGGAAGGAGGCCAAAGACTACGGCGACCTCACCAGCGACCAGGTCCTCGTGGGGGCCGGCTACTTCAAGCCCGGCCAAAGGCTTCTCGTCGTCGACGACACCATCACAACGGGCATCACCAAGGTGGAGACCATCGAGAAACTCAAGATGCTCGGCGACCACGGCGTCGTCGGCCTAGTCATAGCCGTCGACAGACAGGAGCGGCTCGGCGACAAGGACAACGTCGAGGACATCAGCGCCGTCCAGTATCTGGAGCAGGAGCTGGGGCTCAATGTCCACAGCATACAGAACATACAGACCATCTACGGCTTCATCAAGGACAGCCTAAGCGAAGAGATGCGCGGCCTCTGGCTGGACTACTACCGGCGGTACGGCACCGTGAAGCTGGACTAGCCCCCAGTTTTTATTTCCCCATTCATTCATCAACCCATGGAGAAGTACGACGCCATCGTGGTAGGCAGCGGAAGCGGCATGATGATAGCCGACGCCGCCGTGAGCAGCGGCATGAAGGTCGCCCTCGTCGAGATGGACAAGCTGGGCGGCACATGCCTCAACAGGGGCTGCATCCCCAGCAAGATGGTCATATACCCTGCCGACCTAGTCAACCAGATAAAGCACGCCGAGCGCCTCGGAGTACACGCCAAGATAGAGAGAATCGACTTCGAACACATAATGAGGCGCACACGGGAGTTCGTGGACCACGACAGGAGGCCCATGGAGGAAAACATACCCAAGGTCGAAGGCCTGACCTACTACCCGGTGAGAGGCGAGTTCGTCGGCGACCACACCATGAAGGTCGGGGACAAGCATATCACCGCGGAGAATATCTTCCTCGTATCAGGGAGCAGGCCCCTGATACCGCCCATCAAGGGCCTCGACGAGGTGGAGTACGTCACCAGTAGAGAGGTCTGGGACATGGACAGCAGGCCCGCGAGCATGATAATCGTGGGCGGCGGGCTCATCGCGTGCGAGATGGCCCACTTCTTCAACGCCATGGGGACCGAGGTCACGGTGCTCAGCAGAAGCCCCAGACTCATCAAGCAGGGAGAGACGGAGGTCTCCGAGATACTTCTCACGAGCCTCAGGGAGAGGATGCGCGTCGAGGTTGGGGTGGAGGTGACAGAGGTCAGGGGAGTCGGTGGCCAGGTGGAGGTGACGGCGGTGGACGGTGACGGCGACGCCAAGAGCTACAGGGCGGAGAGGCTCTTCATAGCCGCCGGGAGAACCAGCAACGCGGACACGCTTAAACCGGAGAACACCGGCGTCGAGGTCGGAGTAGAGGTGACAGAGGTCAGGGGCGTCGGCGGCCAGGTGGAGGTGACGGCGGTCGACGGCGACATGAAGAGCTACAGGGCAGAGAAACTATTCATAGCCGCCGGTAGAACCAGCAACGCGGACACGCTTAAACCGGAGAACACCGGCGTCGAGGTAGACGACAGGGGCTACATCAAGGTAGACGAGAACTACCTGACGACGAAGCCCGGGATATACGCGTTCGGCGACGCCATAGGGAAGGCTATGTACAAGCACGTCGCCAACAAGGAGGCCGAGCTGGTATGGCACGGCTTCACGGAGGGACACGTACACCCCCTGGACTACGACAAGGTGCCATACGCTGTCTTCACGTGGCCCCAGGTGGCGTCCGTAGGCCTCACGGAGAGGGAGGCGGCGGCTAGGGGACATGACTACCTGGTCGGAGAGTACAACTACATCGACACCGCCAAAGGCGCCGCCATGGACGAGGAGGACGGGTACGTCAAGGTCATCCTCGAGGACGAGAGCTACAGGATACTGGGAGCCCACATCGTAGGCCCCTACGCGCCCATCCTCATACAGGAGATCATCAACGTGATGAACGCGGGCGACGGCTCGGTGTGGCCCATAACGGAGGCCATGCACATCCATCCAGCGCTCCCCGAGGTCGTGCAGAGAGCCATCTACAACCTCAGGGCCCCCGGCCACCATCACTGAGGTTTAAATAACGCCACACGTCTTCCACAACCAGTTTCTGGTGAGTCAAAGTGACTGAGTTAAAAATAGGGGATAAGGCCCCCGATTTCTGTCTACCCGACGCCGAGAAGGGGCAGGTCTGCCTCAAGGATCACCGAAGGAAATGGGTGGTGCTTTACTTCTACCCCAAGGACAACACCAAGGGGTGCACCATGGAGGCCCTGGAGTTCACGGCGGCCGAGGACGACTTCAACGCCAGGGGCGCCGTAGTCATCGGCGTCAGCCCCGACAGCCCGGAGAGCCACACCAAGTTCATCGAGAAACATGACCTAGGCATCACGCTGCTGAGCGACACAGAGAAAGAGATACTGACGGGCTACGGCGTCTGGCGTAAGAAGAAGATGTACGGCAGAGAGTACATGGGGGTGGTCCGCAGCACCTTCCTGATAGACCCCGAGGAAAAGATAGCGTACATCTGGCCCAAGGTGAGGGTGACCGGCCACGCCGACGCCGTCATGGAGAAACTGGTAGAGCTCCAAGGCTAGGGAAAGCGTTGAACATAACCGACGGCATCCACGCGAGACGCGCGTACAGGAGCCTCGAACCCATAGAGATAACCAGGGAGCTGGTAGAGGACCTGGCCAAGCACGCTGGGCTGTCGGCGAGCTGCTTCAACAACCAGCCGTGGAGGTTCGTCTTCGTCTACGACAGAGAGAGGCTGGAGGAGATGTGGGGCGCCCTGAGCAGGGGCAACAAGTGGGTCGAGCTGGCGTCCATGATCGTCGCCGTCTTCAGCAGACCCGAGGACGACTGCAGGATAAGGGATCGGGTCTACCACCAGTTCGACGCGGGCATGGCGACGGCGAACCTCATACTGAGAGCGACTGAACTGGGGCTAGTCGCCCACCCCATCGCGGGGTTCAGCCCAAGCAAGGTGAAGGAGATACTCGGGATACCCGACAGCTTCCAAGTCATCACGTTGGTGAACGTCGGCAAGAAGTCTGACAGGGTTCACCAGTACCTGAGCGAGGACCAAGCCCGAACCGAGAAGGAGAGGCCAGAACGCCTCCAGCTAGAGAAATACGCTTTCCACAACAGGTACACGGGAGAGTAAACAGAGAGCCCCCTGATTGAGATGAGCGAGGAAAAGGCCAACAGGCTGATCGCTGAGAAGAGTCCGTACCTTCTTCAGCACGCTCACAACCCGGTGGACTGGTACCCTTGGGGAGACGAGGCGTTCAAGGAGGCTAAGGAACTCGACAGACCCATCTTCCTAAGCATAGGGTACAGCACCTGTCACTGGTGCCACGTAATGGAGCGTGAGAGCTTCATGGACGAGACGGTGGCGGGGCTCATGAACGAGGCGTTCATCAACATAAAAGTCGACAGAGAGGAACGCCCAGACATAGACGGAGTCTACATGACGGTCAGCCAGATGATGACCGGCGGAGGAGGATGGCCCCTCACCATAATCATGACGCCTGACAGGCGGCCATTCTTCGCGGGCGCCTACATCCCAAAGGCAAGCAGGTTCGGCGCAGTCGGAATGCTCGAACTAGTCCCCGTGATAAAGGGCTACTGGAGAGACCAGCGTGACCGCCTAGAGGAGATAGCGGACAACGTGGTCCACGGCCTGAACGTCGAGACGCTTAGCAGAGCCGAGGCGCTGGATGAACAGGTCCTTGAGACAGCGTACAACATCCAGTCTACGAGGTTCGACGCCGAGCACGGCGGCTTCGGGGACGCCCCCAAGTTCCCTACGCCGCACAACCTTCTCTTCCTACTGAGGTACTGGAAGAGAACCGGAGACGGCGACGCATTAACCATGGTGGAGAAGACCCTCCGCCACATGAGGATGGGAGGCGTCTACGACCAGGTAGGGTACGGCTTCCACAGGTACAGCACAGACAGGGGGTGGCTGGTGCCTCACTTCGAGAAGATGCTCTACGACCAGGCGCTGCACATCCTAGCCTACTCTGAGGCATATCAGGCCACTGGTGACCCACTCTACATGGACGTTGCCCTCGAGGTGGCGGCCTACGTGCTAAGGGACCTGGCTTCAGGCGAGGGCGGATTCTACTCCGCGGAGGACGCGGACAGCGAAGGAGAAGAGGGCAAGTTCTACGTCTGGGGCGTCGACGAGCTGAAGGCGGCTCTCACCAAGGACGAGCTCAAGCTCGTCACAGATACCTACGGGGTCAGTGAGGAGGGCAACTACCACGACGAGGCGACGAGGAGACTTACGGGAAAGAACATCCTACACATGTATGCAGGAGAACCATCCCCCGAGAGCAGGGAAGCCTTAGAGAGGGTTAACTCGAAACTGTTCGAACTCAGGGAGAGACGGGTAAGACCTCTGCTGGACGACAAGGTTCTCGTCGACTGGAACGGATTAATGATTGCGGCGTTGGCATTCGCGTCGAGGGCTCTTGGGGCCAGGGAGCTGTTGACGGAGGCCGCTAGGGCGGCGGAGTTCATCCTAGGTCGTATGTGGGACGGCGAGAAGCTGCTCCACAGGTACCGGGAAGGCGAGGCTGCGATCGACGGCTTCCTAGACGACTACGCGTTCCTCGTCTGGGGGCTCACGGAGCTATACTTGACCAGCTACGAGCCGAGGTACCTTGAGAAGGCGCTGGAGCTTGCCACGGCGGCCCTGAAAAGATTCTGGGACGATGAAGGCGGCGGCTTCTATTTCACGGGAGAAGACGAGACGCTACCGGCGAGGCGGAAGGAGCTCTACGACGGGGCGAAGCCCTCGGGGAACTCGGTGATGCTCCTGAACCTGCTGAGGCTTTCGAGGCTGACGGGAAGGGTGGAGCTCGAGGAAAAAGCAGGCAGGCTCGTCGACGCCTTCTCCGCCACCGTCAAGGGAAGCCCCCACGCTTACACGATGTTCCTATGCGGGCTAGACTTTGCGCTGGGCCCGAGCCATGAAGTGGTGCTCGCCGGAGAACTCCCGGAGGACGTAACGAACCTATACGAAGCCATCTGGAAGCGATATCTTCCCAACACGGTCGTGCTCATACGAACCGAGGAAACAGTCAATCTGGCCGGCTACACCGAGGAAATGAGACCCCTTGAAGGTCTCAGCACCGCATACGTTTGCAGTAATTTCGTGTGCGACATGCCTACCTCTGACAAGGACAAGATGTTGAGTCTACTAAAATAGGAAAAAAATAGAGGGTTACTTGGTGGTCAGTGTGTACTTGACGCCGAGAGGCTCAAGCAATGTATCGATCTTCTCGATGAGGTCTTCGACCTGAGCCATTGTGGGCTTGGTGAACCACTCGAAGAAGAAGTCGTACTCGCCCAAGCTCTCGCCCGATTTGCTGATTATGTTGCTGCAGCGCTCCTCGCTGATGTTGTCTACCCCGAAGAAAGCCATCACACCCTCGGGTGTGTCGAAGGATATGTCTCCTGCTCCGAAGCTTGCGCCCGGGATCTCAGGGGCACCCACAGCGGCCTGGATCGTGGTGTCCATGATGCACACCTCCGGCATGTCGATGGCTACCTTCTCCAGGGCTTTCAACGCCGCAAGTAGGGGTGGACCATAGATCTTTACGTAGCTTATCATTTAAAATCTCCATGTGAGTGTGAGAAAGCAAGGTTATTAAATGTTTACGATAAAGGATGCAGGCTAACGGCGGAGAAATCGTTATTGTTTAGGCTTTATCCAGGTTAAGAACTGACGGTAACATACTTTCGGATAAAATTTAGTCGCCCTAGATTCATGTTTTTGAAAGATTTTGGTCACACCGGGTTTTGTTGACCTGATCCCTGTGTGGATTTGGTATATCAAACGGAGGGAAACCGATTTAACCCGATTAAATACACCTAACCTATGCAAAACCCAGAAGCTAAGGGAGCCATCACCTTCTTCTACTACAAGGACCTCGCCAAGGCGGCGGAGTTCTACGGGAAGGTGATGGGGTTCAAACTAGTCCAAGACCAGAAGTGGGCGAAGATCTACAGGATCAACGGGGACGCTTACATGGGGTGCGTCGACGGCAGCATAGGCTACCACAAGCCCAGCGACAAGAAGCCAGTGATGCTCACAGTAGTCGTCGACGACCCAGACGCATGGTATAGGCACTTCAAGAAGCACAAGATGGAGACCATCAACGAGCCCCACGACGACGAGGAGCTGAACCTACGCATATTCCTTCTGAGAGACCCTGAGGGCTACGTCATAGAGATGCAGAAATTCTACGAAACGTTTCCATAGACAAGTATGATCACACCATTTTTAGCGCTAACAACCGGATAGTTTATAAATGAAGCATGGATGGAATCGAAAACCGCTTATACTGGATGAAAGTCACCTTTTTTAGTCAATAAGAGGATTCTAAACGCCGTTTGGAGTATCCGATGATGGATCAACTTGAACAGAAGATCAAGACCGAGTTAGAGGGATGTGAATGTGACGCAGTCTTGGCGTTCGGGGTGGACAACTTTAACTACCTGACACGCACCGTCCTACCCTTCGCTGAGCATTATCCAACACGTAGAGCGGTGGCCGTGCTCCCGAAGGAAGCGGCCTCGGTGGTCATCTGCCCATACGACTGGTCCCAGGCGATAAAGGACCAGGGATGGAAGGGAGAGATCGTTGCCTACGACGAAAACGAGGCCGTCGGCATAGAAGCCATGGTGAAGAGCCTAGAGGAGCTGCTGGTCAGCCTCGGCCTAGACGAAAAAAGGCTGGGCCTCGACGGCTCACGGATCATGAAGGCACTGATAGACCAGCTGAACATAAGGTTCCCTAGGGCCGAGTGGCAGCCCGTCGACCCGTTGCTCAGAGACATGAGGATAACGAAGACGCCAGGGGAGATCGGGTTCATTGAGAGGGCCTGCAAACAGGCAGACAGAGGCATAGTGTACGCCCTGATGCACCTGGAGGGAGCCGCGGAGAGCCCGGGGTACACCATCGCCGAGTTCACGGAGAGGATAAGGGTCCATGTCAACGAGAACGGGGCAAGCGGAGTCGGGTTGCTGAACACGGCGTTCGGCACCGACGGCCAGATGTATTACACGCCTCAGAGGGGCTGGGTGAAGAGCGGCGAACTCTTCAGGATGGACGTCAGCGCCCACTACATGGGTTACTGGGCGAACCTGGGCAGGATGGGAGTCACGGGTAAGCCCACGGCGGAGCAGGAGAAAGCCTATAGAGAGAACCTGAGGCTCAAGGCCGCGGCCCATGAGATGCTGAAGCCAGGCGTCGCCGCCAACGAGGTCTACGCCCACGTGGCTAGGGCCGCCGAGAAGCAGGCGATAGGCTTCTGGAAGGAAGCCAGCATTGGCCACGGCGTAGGCGCGAGCCACTACGAGCCGCCTTACCTGAATCTGAGCAGCAGCACGGAGCTGAAGCCAGGCATGGTAATCGCCCTCGACATCTACACCTACGGGCCGAGGCAGGAGCTTATCCACAAGAAGGATGTCTACGAGATAACCGAGGAGGGAAACAGGAAGCTGAGCTGGTACCGGAGCTGGGACGAGCTGTACGCCGTCACTGGCTTCAGGGCCACCCACTAGGAGGAGAATGAGATGAGAGACGAGTTGAAGACAAAGATCGCGGAGAGCATCAAGGAGTCCCAGTACGACGCAGTCGTCGTGTTCGGGGCCGACAACGTCCAGTACGTGTCGGGCGCCTACCTCCACTTCCCCCCGACGTTCCCGGACAGGTACATGGCCGTCTTCTGGGCCAAGGGAGAGGAACCTGTGTGCATAGTGCCCCCCGAGTGGGAGAGCAGCTTCCTGCACATGGTCTGGGTGAGTAAAACCAGGACATACACCGAGAAACCGGGCAGCCCCACCGGCGTAGCCGAGGCCGTCGCGAACCTGGCGCGGAACACAATGAGGAAGACGGGAAAGATAGGCGTGGACGCCGAGAGGACGCCCCTCAATCTATACAGGCGGCTCGAGGCGGCGTTTGAGGACTTCACCCTCGTGCCATGCGACGGCTGGCTGCGCGAGTTAAGGGTAAAGAAGACCCCAAAGGAGCTGGGGCTGCTCGAGACGGTGGCTTCGATGACCGACCACGCCATAGCAGGCCAGGCTCACCACGTCCTAGTCAAGCAGGCGGCCACAGAGATGAGCAACACGGAGAACGTCAGGGTCCACGCCATAGAGAGAGGGCTAGACGAGGTGGGCCACCACGCCGTCGCCCAAGTGACAACCGGCCCTAGCACAGGCAAGTTCTGGCCGGGCGCCCCCATGTACGGCATAGGATTCGACCGGGTCCCCCAGCACAGGGAGTTCATGAGGCTGGAGCTAGTCGCCACATTGAACGGCTACTGGAGCAACGGGGCGAGGATGCTCACCATGGGGGAGCCCACCGAGGAGCAGAAGGCTGCCTACCAGGGCCTCGTCGCCCTACGCGAGGTGGCCCTCCAACACATGAAGCCGGGAGCCAGATGCAAGGACATCTACACCGCGGTGAAGCAGGCCGCAGACGAGAAGGGCATCCAGCTGGTACCCAATCTCGTCATCGGTGCAGGCGTGGGAGTCACCAACTGCGAGCCCCCGTACATCTCGGGGGCGGACGAGACCGAGCTGCAGCCGGGGATGGTTATTGTGCTGAACCCCGTGGTAGAGGCGCCGGGCGGTGAGCTGCTCATGGGCAAGGACACCGTGTTCATCACCGAGGAAGGCGCCGAGGTGGTGGGCTGGTTCAAGGACTGGCGCGAGCCCTTCATCTGCAACTACACGTACTAACCCAAATTTTTTCTAGCCCCCACCTCCTCCAAGATACAGAGTACACATGTCTTTTCACGTAGCAGACAACGAGGTCAAGCCCGGAGAGAAACACGCCGGATACCTGAGCGTAGGCTCGGCTTCGACCCACGAGGTGAGGATGCCCTACATAGTCGTGAACGGCGCCAAGCCGGGGCCGGTCCTAACCGTGCTCAGCGGGGTCCACGCCGTGGAGTGCACCCCAGTGGAGGCCGTTCTGAGGCTCGCCAAGAGCGTCGAGCCGGCGGACATAAGCGGTATCCTAGTACTGGTGCCCGTGGTCAACACCGAGGGGTTCCACGCCCGGAAACCCTACAGCAACCAGCTGGACCACCTGAACCTGAACAAGGTGTTCCCCGGAGACCCCGAGGGCTCCATGACGCGCCGCGTCGCCCACGCCGTCTTCGACAGCTTCGTAAGCAAGTCAGACTACTTGGTAGACTGCCACAGCGCGGACCTGGGCGAGGACGCAACCCATGGCAT
>DAOVEE010000181.1 GCA_030669135.1 Candidatus Bathyarchaeota archaeon
AGAGCCGAACTGACGGATTATGACTTACTGTTTTAAGCTGCTGGTGACCGCGGCCATCATCGACGCCGTCGACGCCAGATACTTGGAGAACGTCACGCCCCCGAGCCGGCATAAAATGGTAAAACCCATTATGTGTTTTACTGTTTAACAGTTTTCTCAACTCGTCGGGTTTAAACATGGTTTACAGACCTTACATGGTCCCCAGAAAATCCTGAGGCCAAGGTCTCCGAAATACTGTCCTACTTCCTTTAAGCGACTCGAACTTGACCCATCCTTCCCAACCGCCACGCCGGCACGCCCTTAAAAATATATAACCCATGAAACCGGAGTATCCTTGGTGGTTTCCTGTCAGAGGACTCTCCGTGGGAAGACCTGAAGCACAGCGACTACCGCGCCCTCCTCGAAGAGGCGAAGAGCCAGCTCAGGAGCATAAACGCCCAGATAGAGGGAATCCAGAGGATAAGCAACGTCATACTCATCAAGAAGAGCCAGAGCGAGTTCTACAAGGTATCCGACGACCTCCCCCTGGAGATGAGCGTCGCCCTCATGGAGATCGCTAACGGCCTCAAGGACGGCCTCATGAATGTGGAGAGAACCCTGACGCGGCTGGAGACGCGTCTAGACATGCTCCAGGACGGCGAAATCAAAGAGCAGCACAGATAAAAAAGGGGTTAGGTCTCGAAGACCTTCTTCTCAAGCCTGTAGACCGGCGGCTGAACGTTGTCCAGCGGCGTGATGGCTTGGTGCATACAGCTCCTCACACACAGGTGGCAGTACATGCACTTGTAGGGGTCCCACTCGATGCGCTTGCCCTCGACGTCCACCTTGATGGCCCCCGAGGGGCACAGCCGCTCACAGTCCTGGCACTGGTCGCACTTCGACATGTCGAAGCTGATCTCGCCCCTAGTTCCGGGCACGTGCTCGGGCTTCTCGAAGGGGTACTTCACCGTGGCCGGCTTGGAGAAGAGGTTCCGGAGGATGATGCCTAGCATCTCAGGCATCTCATTGGCCCCCCTTCTTTACGTAAGTTATCCGCTCGGCGCACGCCATGCACGGGTCGATGCTGTGGACGATAGCGGGTATGTCCGAGATCTCGTAGCCCTTGAGCATGTGGAGCAGTGGAGGGATGTTGGGCAGGGTCGGTGTCCTGATCCTCATCCGCTCCAGGTGAATTGTTCCGTTGCCCACCGCGTA
This sequence comes from Candidatus Bathyarchaeota archaeon, assembly GCA_030669135.1. Lineage (GTDB taxonomy): Archaea > Thermoproteota > Bathyarchaeia > TCS64 > TCS64 > RBG-16-57-9. Next base: position 1,195 of record DAOVEE010000181.1, read on the forward strand.
GTAGAAGCACTCGCCCCTGGGCTGCTCGACGCGGACGACGGCGACGCCGTCGGGGAACCTGTCGTTCTTATCCACTATCGGCCCCTCCGGCATCTGCTTCAACGCGGCCTCTATGAGGTCGATGCTCTGGTAGACCTCGTCGAACCTTACCAGGGTCCTCGCGTAGACGTCCTCGGTGTCGTGTGTCACGGGCTCAAAGTCCAGGAACCCGTAGGCCTCGTAGTAGTTGGTCCTCATGTCCTGGGGTATGCCGCTTCCCCTGATGGTGGGCCCGACCGCCCCCATGTGAACCGCGTCCTTCTTGGGCAGGATGCCTTTGCCCACCTGCTTCGCCTGGAATGCCTTATCCTTGTAGAAGACGGGTGCCAGGGAGTCCATCTCCTTCCTGAGCCTGCCCATGTCTTTGTAGTACCGCTTGATAAGGCCCTCGTCCATGTCCATGTTGACGCCGCCGATGACGTTGGTGGACAGGTGGATGCGGTGACCCGCCGTCGCCTCGTTGAGCTCCAGCACGATCTCCCGTATCTTCCAGACCTGCATGAAGAGGCTCTCGAAGCCGACGCCCTCAGAGAAGAAGCCCAGCCATAGGAGGTGGCTCTGGAGCCTCGCGAGCTCGGACCACACGGTGCGCAGGTACTTGGCCCGTAGCGGCACCACCGTGTCGGTTAGCTTCTCTATGCTCTCGCTGTACGCCATGCCGTGCATATAGTTACAGATGCCGCATATCCGCTCACAGAGGTAGATGTTCCTCCTGTAGTCGTTGAGTTCTATAGCCTTCTCGATCCCGCGGTGGACGTACCCTATCTGGGGGAGCACGTCCACGATCTCCTCTTCCTCCACAACGAACCTCAGCTGTATCGGCTCAGGGAGCACAGGGTGCTGAGGCCCGAAGGGGAACACCGTCGTCTTTACTTCTTCCACGTGTTTACTCATTCCAGTCACACCTCCAGCATCTGCCGGCTTCGCATTGCGCCGTGCACTCATCCAGGGGCTTTTCGATCTCCGCGAAGCTTTTCACCCGCTCATCCGGATCCATCTCAGGTATCTCGGCCTGGTGCCTCGAACGGATCTCGTCGAGGTCAGCCTGCCTCTGGACGAACTCGTCCATGTCGGGCATGGCCTCGCTCAGGCCTTCGCCTCCGAGATACTTGTCGATGGCCGAGGCTGCGGCTCTGCCGTCCCTGAGAGCCGAGATGACGTTCGAGGTGCCGAACGCGGCGTCGCCGCCGGCGTAGACGCCTTCGCGGCTTGTCTTGCAGTCGTCTTCTATGACGATCCTGCCGCGGCGGTCTACCTCCACGTCGAAGCCGGGCGGCACCACGACGTTGTATCCGATGGCGGCGATTACTGTGTCTGCCTCCAAGAACCCGGGCTTGCCCTCCATGGGGACTGGGCGTCTCCGGCCCGACTCGTCGGGCTCTCCTGGCACCATGTACTGATATTCGATGCGTAGTGGCTTACCCGGGTGAATCGTCAGTTGTGTGCTCAGGAAGTCGAAGTCGATTCCCTCCTCGACGGCTCCATGTACCTCGTGAAGGCTAGCGGGCATCTCGCCCTCGGTCCGCCTATAGAAGACGGTTACCTCCTCGGCGCCTAGACGCCGGGCCGTCCTCGCAGAGTCCATTGCGCTGTTACCGCCTCCGATGACGACGACCCTTCGGCCTATCTCCGGTGTCTCGTTCCTGACGTTGACCGCTGTGAGGAAATCGATGAAGCTGATCACTCCCTCGCTGTCCTCGCCCTCACAGCGCAGGCTGTTGCACTTCTCGGCGCCGATAGCCAGGAAGCAGGCGTCGTATCCCTCCGACATGAGGTCTTCGAGGCTCTTCACCTCGACCCCGGTCTTGACATCGACCCCGGCTTCACTCATCCGGGCGTCGAGCTCCTCCTTCATGACGTCCTTGGGTAGCCTGTACTTGGGGATGCCCCACAGCATCGCGCCCCCCAGAGTCTTCCCCTTCTCGAGGAGGGTGGCGCCGTGGCCCTGCATCCCCAAGTAGTAGGCGGCAGACACTCCGGCCGGTCCGCCGCCAACGACTGCCACGCGTCGCCCCGTCAGGGGCATGCGCTCGACGTCCCTCAGGAGTCCTCCGTTCTGCTCCTTGAAGCAGTCGGCTGCGTAGCGTTTCAGCAGACGTATCTGTATTGGTTTGGTCTCGAGCTCCTGCCTGCAGCCTTCCTGGCACGGCGCGAAGCACACCCTGCCGAGGATGGCGGGCAAGGGAGCCCGGTCGATGATGGTGTTGTATGCCCCCTCG
>DAOVEE010000234.1 GCA_030669135.1 Candidatus Bathyarchaeota archaeon
CTGATTTTCAAATGTTTCTCGGTTTCAATTGTCTCATGGTGACTTTAAACTTACATGGTCGCTTCAGGTGATTGAGTGTCATCTTGTTCCTATAATTCTTGATATGAGGCTTGAGTTACGGAAGTGTGGATAAAATTATGGATAGGTTAACTCAGGATATAATCATGGATTTAGTTAAACCCCATAAAATTATTGTATAAACGTTTCAAGGGGAAGTAAATCATCCCGTGGTCGGCAACATCGAGTATTAAGCGTCTTCTCCTTCGTGCAGCGAGTATACCTCGTGTATGTTGCCCTCGGGGTCCGCTATGAATGCGGTCCTCCTCCCCCACGGCATCGTCTCAGGAGGCTTCACGGCAGCGGCGCCCCTCTCCACCAGCTCCCAGTAGAGCCGGTCCACCTCCTCCGGCGTAGCCGCGGGGAAAGCCAGCTCGAACCGTTGACCATACGTCTCCTCGACGTAGCTCGGGTGACCCGTGTGGGTGAACATCACGTCCCTCGCGCAGACGGCGAAGCGGACCCCCTCGGACCTGAACTCGACGTAACTGCCTAGATGCTCCACGGTCTCGAAGCCGAGCACTCCGCTGTAGAAGGCCTTCATGGCGTCGACGTCGTCCGCCAGGACGGTGACCAGCCCTATCCTCGGGTACCGCATATTTGTACTCGGGTTACAGGGTTAATATACGATTTTCGTGTCTGCGGTATCCCTGGCACGCTCCAAGCCCCAGTCCAAGGCTATCCGCCTCATGAAGCTGCCCGTCGCCCGTGCCCCCTCCTCGTTGCCTTCGCAGGCGAACGTGGCGTGGTACGTCCCGTCGCCGCCCTGCTTCACCGTCAACGTGTTCTTCGTGAATATCCCCGACATGGTGGCGTGCACCGTCCTGTAGTTGAATGTCATCACCCACCCCCGGGGCTCCGCGGTCTCGGCTACCCTAATCATCCTCGTCGCCAGCTCTCTCCCGCCCTGGGCTCCGCGGAGCCTCTCCTCGAGGAAGCCGATGAACCGCTCCACCTCCTCCTCGTATACGTGCACGGGCACCGGCACCCTGTAGGGCTCAGCCATGCCGCCCTCCCTCTCCGTCCTCCACCTGCGCCTGAGGCTCGGGGTGATCACCGTGCTATTCCTGATGGCGACGACACCGCCCATGAGGACGGCGGATAGGCTCATCCCTATGGCGGCGAGGCTCCAGAACGCGGAGACCTTCTGCTTCACCTGCAGCGTCGGGGTGACCAGATAGATAAACTTGTACGCGCCCAGCCCCAGCAGGTAGCCCAGACTGCCGGCGACGACGCCTATGACGGCGGCCTCGGCCAGGAAAACGCCCGAGATGTGGCTCGGGTTCATCCCTATGCTGGAGTAGATGGAGATGTCGTGCCTCCTCTCGTAGTACGAGTTCAGCATGGTGACCACCACGTTGAGCACCACTATGAGCCACGGGACGAGAATAGGCAGCCCCTTGCCCTGGAAGTAGCCGGCGAGCTCCGCGAGGTAGACCCCCTCCGAGGACGACGCCCAAACCCTGAAACCCCTGTTGAGGGCCGTCGAGGACGCGAAGCCCAGCACGTCATAGCCCTCCTCGAAGACAAGGTTGATCCTGTTTATCCATATGCGTGAGACGTTGGCACCCGTCGCCTGGTTGACGACAAGCACCTCGGAGGGGTCACAGTAGACGAGGCCCTCCACCACGTAGTCGGGGCCGTCGAACTCGATCCTCTCAAGCTCCACGATCTTCTGGGGTATGATGGGCTCCCCGTCTAGGTCGATGACGGACATGAACTCTTCGTCGCCGAGGAGGCCCACGATCTCGAAGCCATGGGACCCGTCGAGCGAGGTGAAGGCCACCGTGTCCCCCACAGTCTTCCCGAGCCTCTCGGCCAGGGAGACGCTTATGAGCGCCGTGTTCGCCTCACCGTCCATCAGGTACCTCCCGGACGCCACGGCGGAGTCCAGCCCGTTCATCTCCGCCTCCAGGCTCGGCGCCACCGCCAAAACACCGAAGATGGGAACGCCCTCCAGCCTCCCGAAGGGGTTGTACGCCTCCCTGTACTGGCGTTGAGGCTGGTTAACGTACTTGGGCACAGCGTAAAGAGGCTCCGCGTCCTCGGTGAACCACGCGATGAGTCTATCCCCCAGCGGCGTGGGGCCCGCCACGCCCTCGCCTCCGCTGAAAGGGGCAGCCGCCTTCACCGGCGGCGGATTAGGGGATCTGATGAGCACGCCCACGGTCTGGGGCGTCCCCGTGTCCCGCTTGGCGAAGCTGAGGCCGTACCCCGACGAGAAGCTCGTCAGGGAGATGAAGCTGGCCACCAGCATGAGTACGCTTATCAGCGTCAGCCCGAACCTGAGCCACCTCCTCCTGAGGCTCCTCTTGGCTACACTCAGCATGGGCACCAGCAGCGTCATTATTGGCACCTCGTCGCCGCCCCCCCAGCTGGAGAGCAGACCCGGCGCAAGGATGGCCACCGCGTGCACGGCCACTATGCATGCCGCCGCCACCCTTACGAAGTCCCCCCACGCCACTCGGGCCTCCCCGGGGTGACG
>DAOVEE010000180.1 GCA_030669135.1 Candidatus Bathyarchaeota archaeon
AGCAACAGCAGTATGTCGCTCATCTCGAACTGGAGGTCATTTATCTCGTGGTCGCTGACCATTATCTCGCTTCGGCAGCTCCCGCCCCTCGCCTCGGAGCCATAGCTCCGGCCGAAGACGACCTCGTAGCCCTTCGCGAAGAGCGCCGCGCTCAGGAACTCGCCGCTGGCCACTATTCCCTGGCCTCCTGTCCCTCCGATAAGTATGTTCTGCTGCAACCTAACCACCTCTCGCCTTCCTAATGATCTCCTGCAGCGCGTCTGTGAACTCGGGCCTCGTCTTCTTCTCGAAGACGCCGAGCATTATTTTGCCCTCCAGGTGGTTCTTGACTTCGGATACCGAGTCCAGCTTAAGCAGCTTCCCGCGGACCATTTCTGGGAGCTTGGTGTCCACGCGGACCACTCTGCCGTGCATCATGGGGTCGACGATCTTGGCCTCCACGCCGTCCATGTCCTTTACCTGCTTCAGCGTATCCTCAGGGGATGTCTTGGGCACCGCGTAGACATAGCCGCCCCTGTCAGGTTTGTCCATGACCACGGTGCTCTCGTTGAACATGTCCAGTATCCTGGACGGCAGGCTGTCGACGGGGCCGCGGAGGTTGAAGATCCGGCGCTGCTGCGTCGGGCACTGGCTCAGCACCTCTATGAAGCTGAACCCCTTATGCTCTATGGCCTCCTTGATGCTTCTGGTGAGCTCGACCACGTGGTATGTGCTCCACTTGGCTACGTAGCTGGCGCCGGCGGCGCGGACCAGCTGGGTGATGTCGAAAGGCGACTCGGGGTTGCCGTAAGGGCTGGTGACGGTCGTCTCGCCGTGGGGAGTCGTGGGGGCGATCTGGCCGCCCGTCATGGCGTAGCTCATGTTGTTCACAAGTATAACGGTGAGGTCTATGTTCCGTCTGGCTGCGTGGATGAGATGGTTGCCGCCTATCCCGGCGCCGTCGCCGTCCCCCACGAAGACGACTGTCGTCAGCTCCGGGTTGTACGTCTTGGCGCCTGTAGCGAACGCTATGGTCCTGCCGTGGGTGGTGTGAAGGGTGTCGCCGTTGAAGTTGGGGCTAGGTATCCATGCGCTGCACCCGATGCCCGAGACGGCGAGTATCTTGTCCTTGTCTAGACCCAGGTCGTCGATTGCCCGTACGAAGCAGTTGAGTATGATGCCGCCGCCGCAGCCGGGGCAGAAGGCGCTGGGCTGTCTCCTAATGTACCTGTCCCTGTAGTACTTCAGGTTCTTCACTTCGCCAGCCTCCTCACCTCTTCGAGGACCTCGCGGCCCAGCGGTAACACTCCTCCCACCTTGGCTAGGGAAGCGACCTTCGCTTTGCCGCAGACAACGCGCTCGATCTCCTTGACGAGCTTGCCTACATTCATCTCGACGACCAGTATGGTGTCAACCTGATCAGCAAGCGCCCTTATCTCGTTCTCCGGGAGCGGCCACAGTGTCCTGAGTCTGAAGAGCCCCGCCTTGACGCCCCGCTCCCTCGCCTTGACCACGGCGTCGTAGCTAGGCCGCGCCGAGGCACCGAAGCTCAGGACAGCCACCTTGGCGTCGTTCAGCTGCTCCCTGTGTATGTCACGTATCCTGGGCTCGGCGTTGAGTATCTTGTCCCTGATACGGTAGACGATCATCTGGTGGTACTCTGGCGCGTAGTTGCGTACCCCGTCCGGTTTGTGGGTCGAGCCTGTGACGAGGAGGGCGTGCCCCTCGCCGAAAGCGGGCATCGGTGGGACACCGCTGGGATCGTCTGTGCCCCACGGCGTGTCCTCTCTACTCGTCGGCTTCCTCCTGTCCACGACATCCACCTTCTCCGGCACCGTCAGCTTCTCCTTCATGTGGCCCACCATGCCGTCCGCCATGAGCATCACCGGCGTCCTGTAAGTCTCGGCTAGGTTGAACGCCCGTACGGTGAGGTCGAACATCTCCTGGACGCTCCACGGGCTGACGGCTATCACCTCGTAGTCTCCGTGGCTGCCGTACTTGGCCTGCATGATGTCCTGCTGGCTCGGCTGGGTGGCCTGCCCGGTGCTGGGACCGCTGCGCTGGACGTTCACGAGCACCAGCGGAGTCTCCGTCATGTGGGCGTACCCGATGTTTTCCTGCATGAGGCTGTACCCGGGTCCGCTGGTGGCCGTCATAGCCTTGGCCCCCGCCCAGCTGGCGCCTATGACGCTGGCTATGCTCGCGATCTCGTCCTCCATCTGGACGTATAGGCCGCCCACCTTGGGTATCTCGGCGGCGATGTGGTGACTTATCTCGCTCGCCGGCGTTATCGGGTAGCCGGCGAAGAACCTGCACCCCGCCCTCATCGCACCTTCGGCGCAAGCCACGTTACCCAAAGCTAAATGTCTACCGGGTTCAAGCATCCTGTATCTCCTCCACGTATATCGCGAAGTCTGGGCAGTACCGCTCGCACCAGCGGCAGCCGATGCATTCCCCCTCGGGCACCGGCTTTATACCGCCCAGCGCCGTCTTCTTGTCCGACGGCTTTAGTATCTTGCCTCCACGCTGCTCACAGACGTGGACGCATATGAGGCAGCCCTTGCACTTGTCCTCCTCTATAGTGACCTTGAACTTCTTAGCCGTTTAAACACACCTCGCAAGGTCTGTGAATCGGTTTACTATGAGGAAGCTGGAATAAAACAGTGAGGGTAACCACCAGATAGATTGCCTCCATAGTGTACTATCAGGGATTTCCAGGTTGAGATCGTTGGGATATATGAGCCAAAGATCTAGGTCTTCCTTTATTATCCTGCCACAGCTAGCATCTTGTAGCTTGTCATTTCCGCGGATATCCTGAAGTCGTGGCTGTAGGTCTCGCCGATGTAGAGATTTACGAATCTGTGAGAATTGTAGGCCATAGTAGGCCACTTTCCAGTAAATTCTCCGTTTGTGTAGGGAAACAGAAAGATACAGACGTCGTCAATAGGTTCGTCTCCTATATTCGTTATATTAACCCTGACAATGTAAGTATCCAAATACATGTCAACGACTATCAGCTCATGAGTAATTATCAACTCGCTAGTGACCTTGAGACGTTCGTCATCCGAGATCCATTCAGCTGATTCTGTTATCGCCTCACCAGTCTCTAGTATCTTTTCCAGATCTTCCTTCTCCGTTCTAAGCTTGGAGTAGTTCTCTTCCAGGCTCGTGCGCACACGTGCAAGTTTATCGTAGTCGTCCTCAAGTTCCCCGAGTATGCCTCCCAGCCTTTGGGCTTCTTGATCTGCGTTTATCCAGAGTCCTAGGAAGAGAACCGTGGTCACGCACAGAACCGCTATGACCGAGGTCTTCTTATCAACCATTTGTTTCACGTTTTTCTAACTGCACCTTAGAATGGGTTGCATCACCGCTTAAAGGTTACGAGCGCGCAGTTTTGGTTAAGAATGCGAAAAAGATTACGAATCCTAGCAGACCTACACCGTATTCAAGTTCACCAATAGCTCCCATTCTATCGAGTTGAATTAGT
>DAOVEE010000292.1 GCA_030669135.1 Candidatus Bathyarchaeota archaeon
TACCATGGGGACTGATCACACAGACCTGATGGCACAGAGGGACACGGGCTGGATTCAGCTGTACTGCGAGAACAACCAGGAGGTCCTCGACACCGGGTTGATGGCGTACAGGATATCCGAGGACGAACGGATCAGGCTGCCGGTCGCATACGGCCTCGACGGATACGTACTGAGCTACACTGCGGAGCCGGTTATCATACCGGAGCAGGAGGAGGTCGACAAGTTCCTGCCACCCTACAAAGGCGACTACCCGGTGCTCCCCGAGAACTTCGACGCGGAGATAGAGGAGTACAAGAGGCACTGGAGCCAGGGGAAGAAGATCGACGAGCCCTTCACCCCGCTCCCCGCCGACGAGAGTTTCTCCCATCTGACCATGGTGAAGTGGGGCGGCGGACACGATCTCCAGTGGAGGTGGCTGGCCCACCAAGAGGCCATGACCAGAGCGAAGAAGGTGATCATGGAGATCGACGAAGAGTATGGCAAGCGTTTCGGGAGAAGGTACGGGGGGCTCGTCGACGAGTACCGCTGCGAGGACGCGGAGGCCGTCATAGTGGCCATGGGCACCATAGCGAGCACGGCCCGGGCCGCCATAGACAGGCTGAGAGGCGACGGGAAGCCGGTGGGCCTCGTCAAGCTGAAGGCCTTCAGGCCGTTCCCGGCCGAGGAGTTCGCTAGGATAGGGAAAGAAGTCAAGGCGATCGGCGTGCTGGACAGGAACATCTCCCTCGGTGAGGGAGGCGTGGCCTTCAACAGCATCCGGAGCGCTGTATATGGGCTGGATGAGCGCCCGGCGATCCTTGGCTACCACGTAGGGCTAGCCGGGAACGAGGTACGCGTTCAGGACATCACGAGGATAGCGGAGAGGACGCTGAAGGCGGCGAGGGGGGAGAAGGTGGAGCCCCTCGTTACGTGGGTATAGGCGGTGTATGATGTGAGTAAGAAACTTAGCATAATGGACATCCCGGAGGAGGAGACGGTTTGGCCGGGGAACCCGGCGTGCCAGGGCTGCGGCGGTTCCATCGTGGGCAGACTGGTGTACAAGGCGCTGGGCAGGAACTCGGCGCGTGTGGAGGTCGCGTCCTGTGCGCCCGGCTTCATGAACATCAGGGTCCCGAGCTTCTACGCGCCGGCGTTCGAGGGGGCCGCCGCGTTCCTCACAGGCCTCTCCAGGGGCTACAAGCTGTTGGGGAGGGAGGACGTGGTGGTGGCGGGGCTGATCGGGGACGGGGGCACCGTGGACATCGGGTTCCAAGGGCTCTCGGCTGCTGCGGAGAGGAACGAGAACATCTTCTGGTTCACCTACGACAACGAGGCCTACATGAACACGGGCGGCCAGAGGAGCAGCTCGACGCCTCTGCTGGCGAGGAGCGCCACGACGCCCATAACCAAGAAGAGCCGCGGCAAGAGCGAGGCGAAGAAGAACCTTCCGTTCATCTTGGCGCTTCACCGTGTGCCCTACGTCTCAACGGCGTCGGTGGCCTACCCGGAGGACCTCACCGCAAAGATACTGTACGGCAAGGGGCTGAAAGGCTTCAGGTACATGCACATACACGCGCCGTGCCCCACCGGCTGGGGGTTCGACCCCAAGGACACGATAAAGGTGTCGAGGCTCTCGGTGGAGTCGGGGCTCTGGCCGCTGTACGAGATAGAGGG
>DAOVEE010000282.1 GCA_030669135.1 Candidatus Bathyarchaeota archaeon
TAGTGCTGGAGGACCGCCACTAACCCGACAGTTGAGGGCCCCAAGGGCGACGCCTCAGATCTGTCCCAGCGTTTGACCTGCTCGTAGGCGACGCCGTGGGCGATGCACAGATGCTTGAGGCAGATGAGGAACAGGGATGGGTCGTTCAGGCCTGGGGGGAACTCGCCTCGCCGGGTGAGGTAGCCGTGCTCGCTGACTATGCGGGGCTCGTTAACGGTGCAGTAGAGGTCCACGAGATCCCCCAGCTGGTGGGACAGGTAGGCCGTGAGTTTGGCGAACTCGACGATGGTGGACTGGCTTATCCATCCCCGCCTGTCGGTGGAGGCCATGTCATCCCGGCAGGCTATGGGGTCGTGGAGCCATAGAGGGATCGGCCAGTGGTAGAGGGTGAGCATAGGCGTCAAGCCGTAGTTGAGCGCGCATTTGAGTATCTCCCTGTACCGCTCAACGGCGTCGTGGTCGGCTACCCTGTCCAGGGCCTTGACGTCGTCTTCCTCCAGCTCGACCTTCCAGACGTTGTTCCAGTGATCCCTCTTCACCTTCACCTCGACGTCATGAGTGGGCTCAGGGAACACCCTGCCCCAGTCTACTGCGAGCCTTATCGAGTTGTTTTTAAGGTCTTCACGGGCCAGCCTCAGGTCTCCGTCGTAGAGCTCCCAGAACCCGGGGCCGTCGAGGGGAGTGTCCCCGCTTACTCTTTCGACAGACACGTTGGTTTCGTCGTTGACCCATGCCCACCAGTCGGTCTTGTCGCTTGGTTCACCTGCCCCCATCTCGGCCTGGAAAGACGAGATCGCGGTGCCCCACAGGAACCCGTCAGGGAAAACTCGTTCCAAGAGAATACACCGAAGATACATCGATGTACGATAATATAACATGGACTGAACCAGTTTGACATAAAAAAGCGTAATAAAGTCCCAGTTGGGGGTAACTATTTTAAGAAATAACGCATCCTGTTTATCCCTCTCCAAGGTGAACCGGTTTGAAGAAAAGGGTCATGATCGCTCTCGGCGGCAACGCCATCAAGCAGCCCCACGAGAAGGGGACTTTCGAAGAGCAGATGATTAACGTCGATACCGCCGCCGTGCAGATCGCTGCCATAGCGCGCAACGGATACGAGATAGCCATCACCCACGGCAACGGTCCGCAGGTGGGCAACCTGGCTATTCAGCAGGAGCAGGGAGCCCACATGGTACCCGAGCAGCCCCTCGTGGTGCTCGGAGCCATGACTCAGGGCCAGATAGGTTACATGATGCAGCAGAACCTCAACAACCTCCTAGCCAAAGACGGGAAGGAGGTGGCCACGGTGGTGACTCAGGTCATCGTGAGCCGGGACGACCCAGACTTCCAGGACCCTACCAAGCCGGTCGGCCCCTACTACGACGAGGAGACGGCTAAGAGGCTTGGAGCCGAGAACGGCTGGATCGTGAAGCAGGTGAGGCCGACGGGGGAAAAGACTTGGCGAAGAGTGGTGCCCTCCCCTATTCCGCTGGGGATAGCTGAGGCCAGCGTGATAAAGAAGCTGGTCGAGAGCGGCACGATCGTCATCGCCTCCGGGGGCGGCGGCATACCCGTCATCAGGAACGATGAAGGCAAGCTGGAGGGAGTGGACGCCGTCATAGACAAGGACCGCGCCGGAGCCAAGCTCGCCGAGGAGGTGGACATCAACATATTCCTCATACTCACCGACGTGGAGCACGCCCTCCTGAACTTCGGATCAGAGGACGAAGCCCCCGTAGAGAAGATGACCGTAACGGAGGCTAAGAAGTACCTGAGTGAGGGCCACTTCAAAGCCGGCAGCATGGGCCC
>DAOVEE010000061.1 GCA_030669135.1 Candidatus Bathyarchaeota archaeon
CCTGTCCATGGACGGCTCACCCTTCTCGGTCCAGAGTCCCCCGGGGCCCCTGAACGGCCTGATGCCGCTCTCCACGCTTATCCCGGCGCCTGTGAGGCACGTCACGTAGCCGGAGTCCACAATTGTCGTAGCGGCATCTCTGACCGCCTGAAGAACATCCTCTCCTAGAGCCATGGGTAGAAATAGTAGGGGCGGATGAAAAGACTTAGGCTCGTTCCCTGAGCGCCTTGGTCAGCGCTGGCAGCACCTCGTAGATGTCCCCGACGAGGCTGTAGTCGCTGATGCCGTGGATGCTGGCTCTCTCGTCGCTGTTGATGCTGACGATGATCTGGCTGTCCCTGATTCCGGCGACGTGCTGGATGGTGCCGCTGACTCCGCACGCCACGTAGAGACTGGGCTTCACCTTCTTGCCGCTGATGCCCACCCACTGGTCCATCCAGCCCAGATCCGCGCTTATCGGCCTCGTACACCCGATCTGGGCGTCAAGGATCTCCGCGATCTCCTCCAGCAACCTCAGGTCCTCCTTGGCCTTGAAACCGCGGCCCGCGGAGACTATTATTGACGCACTCTCAAGGTCAGCCGTGCTCTTGGGTTTTTCGCGGCTCTCGACAACCTTGACCCGGGGCTCCGGGAGATCCAACTCCAGCTCCACTACCTCTCCCGTCCTCTCCACGGGCTCCAGCTTCTCGAAGCATCTCGGGGGGAAGCTGATCACAGTTGGGGTGCTCGTGCTCGTCTCCTTAGCCACGGTGGAGCCTCCATAGGTCAGCCGCTCCACGACTATCTTGCCTTCCTCAAGCTCCACGCCGCTGCAATCGTTCATGCATCCGACGCCTAGTGACGAAGCCACCCGCGGCGCAAGCTCCTTGCCTCTCTTCGTGGCCCCCATGAACACCGTGGACGGGTTGGCCGCCTTCACGGCCTCCACCACGGCGGCACCGTAGGGCTCAACGTTGAACCCGCCTAGGCCGCTCACCGTGTAGACCTTGTCCGCGCCCTGGCTGACGTACTCCATGGGGTCTGATCCCGCTGCCAGCGCCGCGACCTCCGAGCCCATCTTGTCCGCCAGCTCCCTAGCCTTGCCCAGCAGCTGGAAAGCCAGCTCCCTGTCCTCCGAGAACACCAGGAACGACACTAGATGACCCCCTCCTGCATGAGGGCCTCGACCAGCTTAGAGGCTGCCTCCTCCACGCTCTCGCCCTCGATCCTGATCTGTTTACGCTCCACCTTTGGGGCGGAGACGCTCGTTATCTGGACGTAGCTCTGGCTCTTTACCTCCGAGGCGTCGAGCCCTATGTCCCCGGCGCCCCACACCGTCTGAGGCTTCCTCTTCGCCCGCATGATGCTCATGAGGTTCGGGATGCGCGGCTCGTTGATCTCCCTCACCACACTTACGACGGCCGGCAGCGCCGCCTCGACGACCTCGTCCACGTCCTCCAGATCCCTGACGGCCCTGACTTTGCCGTCGGCCACATTGAGCTCCTTCACGTAGGTTATCTGGGGGATATCCAGGAGCTGGGCTAGCCGTGGCCCGATCTGGCTTGACAGGCTGTCCAGCGTCATCTCGCCTGCGATTATAAGATCGTAGTCTCCCGCATGTTTGACGGCGGCCTCAAGCACCTTGCTGGTGGCGTTGGTGTCCAATCCCTTGAGCTCCGGCTCGTTGACTATGTACACCGCGTCGGCGCCCATGGCGAGCGCCTCCAGGAGAGCCGTCTTCGTCTTATCGTCCCCTAGGGAGAGGGCCACCACCTCGCCGCCCACCTTCTCCTTGAGCCTGATCGCGGCCTCCAGCGCCCTCTTGTCGACCTCGCTGATCCTGCGTTTAACGCCCTCGATGATAGGCGCCCGGGTCTGGGAGTCCAGCTTGATCTCTGTAAGGTCCGGGATGTCTTTTAGTAGCACTATCTGCCTCATTCTGGTTCAAGGCGCAACTATCTTTTAATACCAATATAGTCTTTGCCTCGGAAAAATGCTTTAAACCTAGGCCCAGATTAGCCAGTTGAAGCATTATGGAGGCAGATAAGGTTCAAAAGGTGGCTGTCCTCGGCGCCGGGGTCATGGGGCACGGCATAGCCCAGGTGGCCGCCGTGGCCGGCTACGACGTGGCGGTCAGGGACATCGCCCAGGAGTTCCTCGACAAGGCCGAGGCCGGCGTCAAGAACAGCCTAAGCAGGTTCGTGAAACGGGGCAGAATGAGCCAGGAGGACATGGACGCTGCCTTAGCCAGGATAAGGTTCACGCTGGACCTCGATGAGGCGGTGAAGGGCGCCCAGCTGGTCGTCGAGGCGATACCCGAGAGAATGGACATCAAACACAAGGTATGGGCGGAGGCCGCGTCGAAGGCGCCCAAGGACGCCATACTGGCGTCCAACACCAGCAGCCTGAGCATAACCAAGATAGCCGAGGCGGTGCCGAACCCGGAGCGGTTCATCGGCATGCACTTCTTCAACCCGCCCGCCATCATGAAGCTAGTCGAGGTCAACCAGGGAGAGAAGACCTCGGAGGCGACGGTGAAAACAGTCCAGGATCTCGCCAAGAGAATGGGCAAGACCCCGGTTTGGGTGAAGAAGGACGCCCCGGGGTTCATAGTGAATAGGGTGCTCGTCACCTACCTCAACGAGGCGGGGAAGCTCCTCGACAAGTACGGCATGGAGCAGATCGACGCCGCGATGCAGCACAAGGCGGGGATGCCTCTCGGCCCCTTCATGCTCAGCGACCTCATAGGCATGGACATCGTCTATAACATCCTCAAGGTGTTTGAGGAGAACATAGGCCCCGACTACGCGCCATGCGCGAGGATAACTGAGCTATACGAGGCGAAGAAGCTTGGACGCAAGACAGGGGAAGGCTTCTACAGCTACGAGACCCGGCCCAGCGTAACCGAGGACCAGGCCGAGGGCTTCGACGTGAAGCTCCTACTGAAGCCCTTCGTCGAGGAGGCTGAGAAGGTGGTGGCGGAGGGGATAGCGTCGGAGGAGGACGTGGACACGGCGATGAAGCTCGGCGCCAACCTGCCGAGGGGCCCCTTCGAGATGAAGCGTATGGGGCTCGGCGAGGAGAAGCCCATACTCACAGAGAAGAAGGACGGGGTGCTTACCGTCACCGTCAACCGGCCGGGCAAGCTCAACAGCATGACCGCCGAGATGCTAGAGATGATCGGCGAGGCGCTGGACGAGGCCGCCGCAGATAAGTTCGTCCACTGCATACTATTCAAGGGGGCGGGGGACAGGGCGTTCTGCGCGGGCGCAGACATCTCACAGTTCCCCAATCTGGATGTCGAAGGCGCCCGTGAGCTGTCCCGACTAGGCCAAAGAGCGTACAGAAAGATCATGGAGGTACCTAAACCCGTCGTCGCGGCGGTCAACGGCTACTGCCTAGGCGGCGGGAACGAGCTTGCCATACACTGTGACTTCAGGCTCGCGTCGGAGAAGGCCAGCTTCGGGCAGCCCGAGGTCAACCTAGGTCTGATAACCGGCTGGGGCTCAACATACGTGCTGCCGAGGCTGGTCGGCAAGAGCCTCGCCGCGGAGATGATGATGACCGGGCGCCGCCTAAACGCGGAGGAGGCGCTCAGGGCGGGGCTCGTGAACGCCGTCTACCCGGCGGAGGAGTTCGAGGCAAAGGTGCAGGAGTTCGTTAAGGCTCTCGTGGACGGCCCGCCCCTCGCATTGGCGGCGATGAAGAAGCTGGTGAACCTGGAGGACCTTGAGGCCGCGTCGAACGCCGAGGCCGACGAGTTCTCCACCCTGTGGAACTGCAAGGACCTAATGGAAGGCATAAACGCCTTCAACGAGAGGAGAAAACCCGAGTTCAAGGGAGAGTAGCTACGCCGCTTTGAAGGCGAGGACCACGCCGTCCTCCTCCTTCACGTAGGCGGCCTCAACCCTAGAACCAACGTCTATGTTTTCGTCCAGCAGAAGGCCGCTTATACTCACTCCTTCGTCTAGGGTGACGATGACGACCCCGTAGGGGCACCTGTCCTGGAACCTGGTCAGCGGGACCGTTATCACCGTCTTCGCCGCGACGGCTCCCTTACCCATGTACTGTCTCCACCCGAGATCCATCGAGCCACACTTGTTGCAGAGCGGCCTCGGCGGAAGCATTAGGTGTCCACAGCTCTTACACTCCACGCCCACGAGCTCCTCGTTCATCAGGTGATCCTTGTACGCCTTCACAGTGTACTCCGTCACCTCAGCCCCTCCTGTATATCTGCACCGTGACGGTGGCACCCGCCGCCCCCACGTTGTGAACCAGACCTATCTCCGCGTCAGCGATCTGGTGTTCACCCGCCTGCCCTCGCAGCTGGTTGAAAATCTCGTACACCATCCCGGCGCCTGTGGCTCCTACGGGGTGGCCTTTGGCCTTGAGCCCACCGTCGGGGTTCACAGGTATCTCCCCGTCCAGCGCCGTCCTTCCCTCTGAAGCCGCTTCACCTCCCTCGCCCTTGGCGAAGAACCCGAGATCCTCGGTGGCGACGACCTCGGCGATGGTGAAGCAGTCGTGGACGCAAGCCACATCCACGTGTCTCGCCTCAACCTCCGCCATCTTATACGCCTGTCCCGCAGCGAAGCAGGTGGCTCTCAGGGACGTGAGGTCATCTCGGTCGTGGAGCGCCATGGTGTCCGACGCCTGGCCGATCCCCGTGACCCTCACCGGGGTGTCGGTGTACTTCTTGGCTACATCGTCCGCGGCGAGGATCACGGCGGCTGCACCATCAGAAATGGGGCAGCAGTCGAATAACTTGAGGGGGCTCGCGACGACGGGGTTCAGCGGCGAGTTGAGGAACTCCATCTCGTCCCGGAAGATCATCCCCTTCCTCTCGCCCAGCTTGTCGGCTATCTCCTTGATGGTCTCCTGGTACTGGGCCTTGGGGTTCTTCTTCCCGTTCACATGATTCTTGATGGCGATCTGCTGGAGCTGCTCCCACGTCGAGCCATGCTTGCTGAAGTGGGCTGAAGCGATGGCCGCGTATAGCCCAGGGAAAGTGAAGCCGACGCCGGCCTCGTAGTTTGCGTCCGCCGCCAACGCGAGGGTGTCCGTCACCTCCTTCGTGCCCAGTGTCCTCATCTTCTCGACCCCTCCCACGATGACCACGTCGCACATGCCCGACGCGATGGCCTGGATGCCCGCGTTGACGGCGACGCCGCTGCTGGCGCACGCGTCCTCGACCCTGTACGCCGGCTTCGGGTTCATCCCGAGCCAGTCGGCCATCAAAGCCGCCGTGTGCCCCTGCCTCTCGAACATGTCGCTGCTGAAGTACCCGAGGTACAGGGCATCTGCGTCGCCGAAGGCGAAGTCGTTATCCACGGACTCCGCAGCCTCAAGCGCGGCCTCGACGAATAGCTCTCGCCCCTGCTTGTCTTGGTGGAGCCTGTGGTGGAACCTCGTCATCCCCGCCCCTATTACTGAAACCTGACGGTGTAGACTCAAAACACTCATAACCGGCAGGGGAGGAAACCATATTAAAACTTGTGACGAACAAATAATCGACGAACGACGAAGACGCCCGCGTCTAGTTGGGTGCCCAGCAAACACTCGGATGACCCAAGTATATAGAATAATGTCTGAACATTTCACGCGTTGGAAAACGTTAAAAGATGATACAAAGCTTTTCACACAGGTGTAGGTATGAGCATTGCCTTCGTACTGATCAACACTGATCTGGGTGAAGGAACCGAGGTCGAGAAAGCCCTAAAAGAGATCCCAGAAGTACACGACGTTTATGGAGTCTACGGAGTCTACGACTTCGTCGTACGCCTGGAAGCGGACACGATGCAGAAACTCAAGGATGTCATCACCACGAAGATCAGGCGTCTCAACCATGTCCGCAGCACTCTCACCATGATAGTGGTCGACTAGCCTCCCCCCAACCCATTTCTTCCCCAAAACCCCGGATTGAGGGGTTCTACTGGAGGTAGCCTAGGCTCTCCATCTTTTCGAGGGCCTTCTGGACACTCTCCTCAACCGTCTCCTTGTCCGTGTCCAGTATGAGCTCGGGGTTCGGCGGCTCCTCGTATGGATCGTCCACGCCGGTGAAGCCGGTTATCTCGCCCGCCAGCGCCTTCCTGTACATGCCCTTGACGTCTCGCCTAATACACTCCTCGACGGAGCACCTCACATAGACCTCCATGAACTCGCCTATCTCCTCTCGGCTCTTCCTCCGCCTCTCGATGTAGGGTGAGACGAAGGTCGCCAATACTTTGACGCCGTTCCTGGTTAGGAGCTTGGCGACGAAGGTCACGCGTTTTATGTTCTCGTCTCGGTCCTCCTTGCTGAAGCCAAGGTCGCTGGTGAGGCCTTTACGGACGATGTCGCCGTCGAGGCGCTCTACCTTGTGCCCTTTCTCGCGGAGTACCTCGGCGACCCTGTCGGCGATGGTGGTCTTCCCACTGCACGGAAGGCCAGTGAACCATATGGTTACCCCTCTAGTCATCCCGTCACTTCCTGAATCCCTTTACTGGTTTCAATCAACGTATAATATTTTTTAAACTCTCAGCACATCCCATAGCACCGTGAAGAACTGCCTGAGGTGCCTCGTCTGGATCCTTCTCTCGCCTTCCCGTTCTTTGATCGATATGGGGACGCCGGCTACGCGGGCGCCGTGTCGATGGGCCTCTAACACGAAGGTGCCGCACAGGCAGGCTCCGTGTAGACTCATCTCTCTGGCGATCTCTCGTCTGACAGCCCTGAACCCTGTGCTCGCGTCCCCTATGGGCACCCTTATGCTTGTGAGCGACGTGAGTATCCTCTCGCTCAGGTACGGCAGCTCGGGTCGTATCCCCATGACCAGGTCGGCCCCGCCTCTCAGGATCGGTTCGATGAGGCTCGGTATCTCTGAGGGGTCGTGCTGCCCATCGGCGTCCAGGGTGACGATTATGTCGCATGTCGCCTCTCTTAGACCAAGCTCTGTGGCCTTCAGGACGCCGGCGTTCTGCTGCCTTAGGACCTTGGCCCCGGCTTCCTCGGCTATGCGTGCCGTGTCGTCGGTGCTACCATCGTCCACGACCAGGACCTCGTCGACGTGGGAGAGGGCTCCCTTCACGACTGCCTCTATGGTCTTCTCTTCGTTGTAGGCGGGGATGACCGCTGAAACCGTCGTCTCTTCTGCGGCCGTCATGATCGTCTACTCCCCTTCGCTGAGCCAGTATTTGATGAGCTGCTTAACCCCTTCCCTGACGGTCCACCTGTTCTCGAAACCGAGCACGCCGCGTATCTTCGTCAGGTCGTAGCTGAACTTCTTCGTCTCCCCGGGCCTGGGCGCGGTGTTCACGGCCTCTGCCATGCCGCCGGTCTCGGCGGCTATCTCCTCCTTGACGATGTCGGCGATCCGGTTTACAGTCAGGGTTTCGCCGCCGACGTTGAAGGTCTCGCCTCCTATCCCCTCCTTGGTGAGGGAGAGCATCATGGCCTCCGAGATGTCTTGGACGTGGACGAAGTCCCTGCTGTACTCGCCGTCTCCGTAGACAGTCAACGAGTCGCCGCTCATCCCCTGGTTCACGAACTTGGGTATCACAGTTCCCCAGCGGGTGAAAACGCCGACGCCGTAGATATTCCCGAACCTCAGGTTCACCGTCTCTATGCCGTAGTTGTCCCAGTACGTGTTGACTATCTGTTCCCCCGCCACCTTTGTGACACCATAGAGGTTGAGGGGGCGCTGTGGATGTTCCTCTGTCACGGGCATCTCGACGGGGACGCCGTAGGTGGATGCACTGGAGCAGAAGACGACTCGCCCGACGTCTAGTCTCCTGGCAGCCTCCATCACTTGGTAGGTGCCGTAGACGTTCACGGACACGGCCTCCTCCGGGTGCTCGTTGCACCTTACCAGCCCCGGCAGAGCCGCGAGGTGGGCGACGGCGTCGCATCCCTCCCACTCCTTGACGAGCAGCTCAAGGTCGCGGATGTCGCCTACAACGCACTCGGTCTTCTTGCCAAGTTCATGCTTCTTAAGATAACTATAGTCTCCTATGCTCTGATCGTCTATCGATACCACGGCGTCGCCTCGCTCAAGGAGCTTCACGACGAGCGTGGACCCGATGTATCCGGCACCCCCGGTCACGGCTACCCTCATAGATATCCCTCAATAACTAGGCGTTGATGATAAAAAAGGGTTGGAGGTTAGGCGGTCCATTTTATCTTGGGCATGATGCTCTGCCGCTTGGCTTCGATCCGGTCCTTGTATTCCACGAGCTTGGGGATCGTGATCCGTAGCTCGTCCTCCAAGGTGTACGTGGGTTTGAAACCTAGGTTGGGCAGGTGCTTCATGTCAGGCTCGTAGTAGTGCTCCTCGGCCTCGAGCCTCGGGTTCTCAATGTTCCATATCTTGGCGTCCAGATCGAACTCCTTAGATACCTTTACCACGTACTCGGCGAGCTTGTTGACAGAGTAACACTCGTCGAACTGGTTGAAGACCCTGTACTCTCCTGCGTCCGGCGGGTTCTCTATGGCTATGGTCAGGCACTGCATGCTGTCCCTGAGGGCGAGGTAGCCTCGGGTCTGGCCTCCTCTGCCGTAGGGGGTGAGCTCGTGGCCTATTATCGCCTGGGCGCAGAACCTGTTCAGGGCTGTGCCCCAGACCTCGTCGAAGTCGAACCTGGTAAGCAGGTCGTCGTTGACCATGTCGTCGGTCACTACACCGTGGACGACTCCCTGCATGATGTCAGTGCTCCGGAGCTGCCATATCTTGCACGCGAACATGATGTTATAGGTGCCATGGACCTTCGTCAAGTGGTACCAGCTTCCCGGCTGCCTCGGGAAGGGAAGCGTGTCTTTACGTCCCCTGTACTCTATCTCGAAGAATCCTTCTGGGATGTCCACGTTGGGGGTGCCGTACTCGCCCATCGTGCCCAGCTTTAGGAGGTGGCACTCCGGGACGTGCTTCTTCATGGCGAATAGGATGTTGTTTGTCCCTATGATGTTGTTCATCTGCGTGTAGTTGCAGTGGTCAAGGTCGATCATGCTGTAGGGCGCGCTGGGGATCTCGCCGAGGTGGACTATGCAGTCTGGCTTCTCCTTGGCTATGACGAGGTCGGTGAAGCTGGGCTCCTGTAGGTCTCCCTCGTAGAACCTGAGCTCTCTTCCCGTGGCTTTCTTGTATGCCTCCAGGCGCTCCTTCATCGACTTTATGGGAGTTGCGCTCCAACTCTCTATCTCTTGGACGTTCCTGCGTCTGCTCATGTTGTCTACGCCGCAGACGTCGTGGCCTCTTCCGCTGAGGTACATGCTGAGGGTCCAGCCTAGGTAGCCGTCCATTCCCATGATCATTACTTTCATGTGTCTTTCTCCTGTAACGCTATCCTGTATTGGATATTACTACTTAGAGATAGTAAGTTTTTTGTTTATAAACTTATGTAGACATATGGACAACCTAGACACATAGAGGAACACTATGGAGCCTAAGGTCAACCCGGTCAAGTACAACCTCATGAACATGGGGCTCAACGAGTACCAGGCCTCAGCCCTGGCCCACCTCATGTACCTAGGCGAAACCAAGGCAACCACCATCAGCAAGGCTAGCGGCGTACCCAACGCCCGGATCTACGGTGTGCTCGAC
>DAOVEE010000100.1 GCA_030669135.1 Candidatus Bathyarchaeota archaeon
ATAGGCGTAGCCTCCGAGATAGGCGTCGGCACCGTGGTCACTATCAGGCTACCCTTGGGCTCAGAAGAATCGTAGAGCCCCGGACACCGTCTAGCCCCTGTTTTTCACTCCTTTTATCACGCCCTCGACAAGCCTGTACACCGATTTGAGGCCACGCCTCTCGGGGTCCCTTCTCGCGGGGTACGAGGCGAGTCCGAAGCCCGCCGCCTTCGGGTTCTCGAACATGATCTCCAGTGCCTCCGCCAGCTCGTCGGCGGTGGGGCCGTTCTCCACCGGCAGGCCGGCGCCGGGTATGTCCTCCGGGTCGAGGACGTCGAGGTCGACGTGGACATAGATAAGGTCGGTCAACGTGCTGAGCCTGTCCATCTCCATGTCTATGGCTGGGCTCAGCCGCCTGACGTCGTCGACGGTTATCTGGCTTACGTCGTGCGTGTCTATGAGGTACTGCTCCCAGGGGTCCGTGTCCCTGACGCCCACCATGGTGACGTACTTCATGGGCAGCGGCGGGTCCAGGCCGCAGGCCCGCCTGATGTGGTGCAGACAGAGGCCGGTGCTCACCGCCACGGGCATCCCTCCCATCATGCCGCTGAGGCTTGTCTCTGGCGTGTTGAAGTCGCCGTGGGCGTCTATCCAAACTAGGCCCACGCGGAGAGGTTTCCACCCCTTCCCCGCCCTCTGGTGCCCCGCGAGCATCCCCATGAGGCCGTTGCAGTTGCTTAGGAGGCCGACGGGGAGCAGCCCATCCCTGATCTGGTGGGCGACGATGTCGGCGAGGTGGTTGCTGGCGAGGGCCATCCTGTACCTGGCCCCGTAGACCTTCTCCTCCTCCTCCGTCAATGTAGCCGTCTTACGGTCCACGACCTCGCAGCCCCACTCCTCGAGGCGCTGGAGGAGGCCGCCCTCCTCCATCACGTTGGGGCTCGTGTCTATCTCGGGGGCGCCGAGGTGCCCGTTATGCAGCAGCTTCGGTATCCCTACCCTTACCTTGCTCATAGAATCACGTGAAATCATGTCCGGGTTAAAATAAAAAGTGTTTTAGCGGTATCTTCTCCTTCTCCGCCACTCCCTCTGGTCCCTCGTCTGGGGCCTGTCCTCGACCTCTCGGGCGGACAGGTTGTTCTCCAGGTTCACCTCGGCGAACGGGGCTTCGTTCAGCCTCTCGTAGCTGCCGTACCGCCCTATGTTGAGGCGCATGCTGCCCCTGTAGGCCCTCACGTAGCCGTTGTTTATCCTTATGACCGAGTCCTCGACGATGTCGTCTATGGCTTGGTCGAAGAGGGTGAGGTATACGCTGCCGGTGTCGTCAGCTATGAGCGCGTCGGTGACTCGGTGGAGGGAGTCGTCTTCCCTGAACGTCACCTCGCGGGGCTCCCCCACGCTTATCACCCTGACAACCGTGTACACCCGCTTCGAGAAGGTGTTCAGTTCGCTGATCTTGGTCAGCGGCTCGCCACTGTCATCCATCCCAGTTTCTCTCTTTGAGCTTCATGAAAACGGTGAGGTTCATATCGTTTAAGGCTTCCCCGACGCCCTCAGCTTCATATCCGTGTACGGCGACCCTATTTCCATGAAAGAGTTCAGGCAGTACTTCCCCGTGACCGAAGAGATTGTCTACATGAACATCGCCAACCACAGTCCCCCCTCGGTTCCAGTGAAGGCCGCCATTACAGAGTTCCTCTCCTCGTGGGACCGCCTCGGCCGCCGCGGAGACGCTAGGGTGGAGGAGGCCAACGCCAGCTTCGCTGAGCTGATAGGCGCCAGCCCCGACGAGGTGGCGTGCCAGCCCAACACCTCCAGAGGCCTCGCAGTGGTCGCCGCCAGCCTCGGCTTCAGCGGGGGCGACAACGTCGTCATCAACGACCTGGAGAACTGGGCCAACGTCTACCCGTGGACCGCGTTGAAGAGTAAAGGCGTCGAGGTCAGGACGGTGAGGGGCAGAGGCGGCGCCGTGCGCCTCGAGGACATCGAGAGACAGGTAGACGACGACACGAGGGCCGTAAGCATCAGCCACGTCCAGTGGCTGACGGGGGCACGCCACAGGCTGAAGCCTCTGGCGGAGCTGGTTCACATCCACGGCGCGTATCTGGTCGTCGACGGCATCCAAGCTGCCGGCGCCCTCCGGGTCGACGTGAGGAGGGACGACGTGGACTTCTACGCCTGCGGCAGCTACAAGTGGCTGCTGGGGCCGTCAGGGGCCGGGTTCCTCTACGTGAAGCGGGAGCACCTGGACTCGCTGAGCCCCGTCGAGTACGGCTACAGGGCGATAGCCGAGCACGGGGAGGAGCCTAGGCTCAAGGAGACGGCCCAGAAGATGGAGTTCGGTGAGCCCAGCTACCTCAGCTTCGTGGGCACCAAGGCAGCCGTCGACCTCATCCTACGGCTAAGCCCCAGCCGCATCGAGAGACAGGTGCTTAAGCTGAGCCAGCGCCTCTTCGACGGCCTCACCGGGCTCGGCGTGGAGATGGTCTCCCCCGCGGAGAAGGAGCTTCGCTCAGGCGTCGTCAGCTTCACGACCCCGGACACGGAGAACCACTTCAGACGGCTCATGGACAGCGGGTTCCTGGTAAGCCTCAGACCCGCCGGTATACGTGTTTCCACGGGCTTCTACAACACCGTCGACGAGGTCGACCGTCTCCTTGAAAAGCTCGGGGAGGTACTCTAGGTGATTCAAGATGGTTAGGATCATAGGAGTGCAGGGTTCACCCCGGAAGAGCCGAAACACGGAGGCGCTCCTCAGGCACGCCCTCGCGGCGGCCGAAGAGGCGGGAGCCGAGACGGAGCTGGTCAACCTGGCTGAGCTCAACATTAAGCCCTGCATCGGATGCAACACCTGCGTCAGGGAGAAGCGCTGCCCACTCGACGACGAGGACGACATGGGAGCCGTCAAGGAGGCGCTCCTCTCAGCGGACGGCGTGGTGTTTGCCTCCCCCAGCTACTTCGGCGCCGTCCCCGGGCTCCTGAAGAACGTGATGGACAGGAGCCGGAGCCTCAAGATGGACGGCCACAGGCTCAGGGACAAGGTGGTCTCAGCCGTCGCGGTGGCCGGGCTGAGGCACGGCGGCGCCGAGCGGGTGGCTGAGTCCATAATGCACTTCGGTCTCACCCACGGTATGATAGCGGTGGGAGGCTGCGGTAACCCCCTCACCGAGGCCCACTACGGCACGGCGAGCCTCCAAGGCGACGCCGGATGGAGGCGAGTGGGCGACGACGAGATAGGTTTAAGCTACGCCGCAGGGGTAGGGAGAAGGGTCGCCGAGGTGGCGGCCGCCCTGAAACGGTGAAACGATGGTAAGGACACGCAGGGTAACCGACACGGCTCTCCACGTCGCCGTCGCGGGCGCCCGGGGAGTCGATGTGAGGGACGTTGACGCTACGCTCGACGAGGTTAGGCAGCTCGTCGGGGACGCGGCGTTCCAGCTCTTCGACGCCGAGATGGTGGCCGGGTGGAGACACCTGTTTCACGCAGCGGTGAACGCGATCTATGCCATACAAAATGGCTCAGCCATCTCCAAGAGCGTGGACGTGGAGACCATACTCTACGCTTCCTGTCAGGACCAGATCTCCAAGGCCTTCACCCTGATGGGTCTTAGCCCACAGGTAAAAAACGTGGGCGTACTGGTGATATCCGAGAACCCTTCGGAGGCCAAGAGACTCGCCACCCAGATCGCCGAACACCTCGGGTCACCGGACGACGCGGTCCTCGACGTGACGTCGGGGAAATTCGAGAAACTGAAGGACGTGTTTGAGGTGGGCGACGAGGCGCTGGCGACCGTGGGCAGCGATCCCTACGAGGCGTTAACCAGCCTCGTCGTCGAGAAGGGAGCCCTTCTCCCTCTCCGTAGATAGCCTGTACTTCTCCTTCTGGACGTTCAGCGTGTCCACGGGCTTTATCACCGATACCCCGGTCTCGTTGCCCAGTATCTCCACAAGCACCACCCAGTCAGGGTCCCTTAGGTTCACGGGGTTGTCGATGACCTCGGCCACCGGCTCGATGACCTCCAGGCTCCGCAGCCGGGTCCTCCTCTTCTCCAGGGTCACCCTGAAGCTCTCCTCGGCCCCCATCCTCTCCGCCTGCTCCCTGGCCTCTTTCACTATCTCTTCTACCTCCGTCTTCACCCAGGCCAGTATGGGCATCACCCGGTAGACGGCTCTGTACCTGCCCGGCTCGGCCTCCATGTGCCTCCTCAGGAGGTGCACGGCCTCCCTAGGGTCGAGGTTTGTGTAGGCCAGGATCAGGCCTTTGATTCTCGACCTGTCCACCTTGGGTTTTTCGTCCCCAATCGCCCTGAGGTTCATCCACAATTCGCTGCTGGCCTGGCTCCGGCCCAGCTGGTCCGTGGTCGCTAGGAGGTTGTACTTCATCGTCCAATATTCATGTGGACATGTTTTTTATATTACCTGTACAGTTGCCGTGTGATAGCTTTGAAGGTCGGGTCAAGATGCGGCTACTGCCTCCTCCACAGAGGCTACAAGATGATAAAGATGAGCACCGACGACGAGGAGACTCGACTCAAGGCCATGGAGGAGCTCCTCAGGCTCATGGGAGACCAGTTCGGGCCCGACGCCGTGCCCAGCGTCATAGGGGCGGAGCGGGGGAGAGTCATCGCGCGTGTCACAGGGTGCGAGGACCCCTACCTAGAGTTGAAGGACGAGGCCAACAAGCACGCAATGGAGCTGCTTCCGGGGCTCCGTAAACACGTCTCCGAGCAGCCTGAGGCTGAGCGGTTAAGGGCCGCCTGCCTGATAAGCTGCCTCGGGAACGTGGTCGACTACGACGTTCCGGGGAACGACAGCGACATAGACGCAGCCATGGGGCTCCTAGATCAGGGCTTCTACATCGACGACATCGACGAGCTGAAGAAGCATATAGAGAAGGGAACCAAGCTACTGTTCTTCACAGACAACGCCGGGGAGATAGCCTTCGACACCCTCGTGGTCGAGGAGCTGAGGAGACTGGGCGCCCACGTCGCCGTCGCCGTCAAAGGCGGCCCCAGCCTCAACGACGCCCTCATGAGGGACGCGGAGGCCGTCGGGATGACGGAGGCGGCCGACGAGGTGATAACAACGGGGACCGACGCCATAGGCGTCAGACTCGACGAGAGCCCGGAGTGGTTCCTTGAACGCTTCTACCACGCCGACGTGATCATCGCCAAGGGGATGGCTAACTGGGAGACGTTGACTGAGACCCCCGTCCCCTGCCCGCTGATGTACCTCTTCAGGACCAAGTGTGAGCCTGTGGCCAGGGCGGTGGGCGCCCCTGAGAAACAGAACGTCGCCCTCCTCGTGGAGAAGGGTTGGAAGCTCTAGCCCTTCAGAGTCTTTACTATCTGTTCACCGGTCACTGGGCCGCTCCTCAGTATCCAGAGCTCGTCGCTCGTCAGGTCCAGGATGGTGGAGGGCTTGTCGCCTAGAGTCATGCCGCCGTCTACCACGATGTCCACCTCTCTGCCGATCCGATCAGCGGCTTCCTTAGCCGTCCTTGGCGGCTCCTCGCCCGACTTGTTCGCGCTGGTGCTGACGATCACGCCGGCGCTCATCGAGGCGAGCCTCCTCGCCACCTCGTGCCCCGACACCCTGACCGCCAGCGTCTTCTTGCCGTGGGTGACCCACATGGGGTAGTTAATTTTACTCGGCAGCACTAGGGTGAGGGGGCCAGGCCAGAACCTTTGGGCCAGTATCTCGGCGGCCGTGTTGAACTCCACGACGCGTTTAGCCGCCTCGACGCTCCCGCATATCAGGGGCAGCGCCTTGTCGGCTCTGCCCTTGATGGCGCAGACGCGCTTCGAGGCGTCGGGGTCGCTGGGCAGGCAACCCAATCCGTAGAAGGTCTCCGTGGGGTACACGGTGACTCCCCCCGCCAACATGGTGGTGGCGGCCTCTTTGAGCCCCTTCTCATCCGGCTTGACTATCTTCATCGACAATCATATGGTGGACAGGGATTTAGATGTCTTGGTCACTCGTAGGGGAACACGAAGCCTCCTGCGATCAGGGGTAATACAAGGGCCTCGTCGACCAGCTCCACGGCCTCCGGGAGCAGATCGAAGAGGGCCGCCCTGAGGATGGTGCCCGCGCTGTAGGCCACAAGCACGAAGAACACCCTGTGAAGGGTCTTCTCGTTGAAGCTGAGCGTGAAAAACCCCATGAACCCGGTCAGGCTGATCACGACAGCAGCAATAAATGTGTATAATGTACTAGTAAACATCCCTTAACGCTCAGGAACTGCGGGTAGCCAAGTTTTCGTAAGCTTCCGATGATTTAATGTTAGATTAAGGGATTTCTCCTTGAAACACGTTATTATTCATTAACATAATAAGAATAAAATCACTAAATTTAACATTATAGAATATGGTTCAAGTATTTTAAGTTAAAAAAATCACCTGTAAACCCTAAAATGTTTTTTTCTTGCTTAGAATCTGAAAAGAGGCTGAAATACAGATTCTCTCTCCGACGTTCTTTATATTTCTCTTCCGATGTAACGGTACACTGACATGAACGACCAAGACACCAAAGAGATGACGAAGACAGTCGTCATATCCGTGTTCCTACTCTCATCCATACTGCTGAATCTTCAGCTACTGCAGCTTGATGGGGCCCGCCTCGCAGGGGCTCAGCTGAATTCGGGAGCCCTCCAGGACGTGGTCGAGGCCAGAATCATAGAGCTTGAGCCCTGCTCCTATCTGCCGTTTCTTGTCGAGTACAACGGCGGCGACCAGCCGGCCCAGGCATGGTGTAAAGCCTCCTTGAGGGCTGAGGAGCTCTACAGGGGTGGGGCGCTAGGGGTCGGCGACGCGGTCCTCGCCGCGGTTGACCCTGAGACCAAC
>DAOVEE010000082.1 GCA_030669135.1 Candidatus Bathyarchaeota archaeon
TATGGGGCAGGAAGATCGATAAACGCTGCTACAGGAGCGGCATAACGACACCGGACGAGCCTGAGAGGAGTCCCGAGCCCCAGGGCGAGAAGATCCCTGACGTGGTCTTCGTCAAAGGAAAGGTGGAGCCCAAGTACGACAGGGTGAACGCCGTCAAGGACATGAAGAAGGGGGACGTCTACATCAAAGGAGCCAACGTCCTTAACTACGACGACGACGTGGCGGGGATACTCATAGGCGGCATGGACGGCGCCACCATAGGCAACACCATAGGCCACATCATAGGCAAACAGATCCAGCTCATAATCCCCGTCGGCCTAGAGAAGCTGACCTACGAGGACGTCAACGATCTTCACCTCCTCGCCTCCGAGGAGGACTATGAGGGGCCGCGGATGTGGCCCATCACCGGCATCATAGTCACCGAGATAGAGGCGTTGGCCATACTGGCCGGGGTGGACGCGTACCTGTACTCAGCGGGGGGCGTTGCGGGCGCCGAGGGATCTGTCAGGATACTCGTAGAGGGCACAGACGAGGACGTCGAGGAGACCTTGGAACTGATAAAGTCCATCAAGGGGGAGCCCCGCTACCTCCTCTAGGCGTGCAGCCATGCTCAGAGACAGGACAGAGGCGTTATTATCAACCCACGACATCATCCTAGACCCTTCCCTGGACGAGCAGCAGCTGATAGACGAGGAAGTCATAGCCAACCTCATAGACTTCTCCGGGGTGGGTGGCGACGACGTGGTCCTTGAGGTCGGCCCCGGCGTGGGGAACATAACCGAGGGGCTCCTACGGCACGCGAAGGCCGTCATCTGCATCGAGAAGAACCCCAAGTATATTTCCGTCCTCAGGGAGCGCTTCAAACACTACCCTAATTTCGACGTTGTTCTCGGGGACGCCCTCCACGAGAAGCTGCCCCGTTCCGACAGGCTGGTCTCCAACCTGCCCTACATGATATGTGAAGCCTTTCTCCAGAGGATGTTGAGGATGGAGATGAAGTCGGCTGCCTTCCTAGTGCCCAGCGGCTTCGCCAAGATACTTGAAGCCCGAGCAGGCGAACCAGAATACTCGAAGCTGTCATTACAGGCACAGCTGTTCTACGAATCAGAGATCCACATGGAGGTGCCGTCGTCCGCGTACCTCCCTGAGCCGAGGACCGAGACCTGCATCATATCCTTGGTCCCCAAGGAGTCATCAACGGGCGGGGATGAGGCGCTAAAACAGTTTTTCAGGCAGGGCGATAAACTCGCCAAGAACGCGTTGAGGGACGCCATGATACGGGCCGGGATATGTGACACCAAGAGGCAGGCCGTCTCATTTATCGCCGAGTCGGGCGTCCCAGTCGAAACACTTGGTAGAAGAGTTACACGACTTTCCCTGAAGGAGATCGGGTCGCTGGGTAACTGGCTCGGGACACTGGCTGATTGACCCGGTTAACCCTATATAGTGGGTGAACACCGCGTAGGCGAGTTCTAGCTAACCTTTTTCAAAACACAAATATACTATGTGCTAGCACTGGTTTCTTGGTTAAGATGAAGGCCTATGTTCTTCTGAACGCTGAGCTTGGGCAGGAAGCCTCCATCATCGACGCTCTGCAAGGCGTCAAGGAGATCATAGAAATACACAGTCTCTACGGTATCTATGATCTCATCATCGAGATGGAGGCTGACTCAATGGACAGGGTCAAGGAGGTCGTGTTCAACAACGTCCGGCGTCTCGATCATGTGAAGAGCACAATTACGCTGCTCACCTACGGAGAGCCAGTGATAAACGAGTAACCACCTCCCATCTCTTTCAGGTTACAGTAAAACAAAATATTCATAGATTTGAATAACCATTGAGGGCCAGAGACACATTATCTCCTGAACCCCCCTTCACGTAGATTCTCTGGGCCCCTCATCATCAGGATAAGAATATATTGTGGGCTTCCTCAGAACCATAAGTGAGCCAGATGAGCGACCAAGGAATGGGCTTCGGGGGCTTCCTCCTAGGCCTGGGCGTCGGATGGTACGTCTTTAGATACATAACAGCCGACGTGGACATGATCGGCTACCTGCTTATACTGGCGGGCGTTGGCATCATAATAAACGCCTTTCTGTCAAGAGGCCGCCGCCGCTCACCCATACAGGGACTATTCGGCGGACTAATAGGCGGCCTCTTCCTAGCCCTATTCCTAACCCAGGGCTTCGGGATAGTAAACGAGATCACCGACGAGTTCATCGACATAGATTTGGGGACTTATAGAGCGACGAGAACATACACGCTGGACACCCCGGTGACAGCGGAGAGCCTCACGCTGGACGTTGAAAACGTGAACGGCGGAATCGACGTGTCCTCGTGGTCCGGCGACCACGTCAAATTTGACATCGAGGTAAAGGCCAGAGGCAGCACCACGGCTGAAGCGGAGGCGAACCTGGACAGGTTCACGCACAGCCTAGAAGACTCCGTGTCGGGAACAACGCAGAGGATTTCACTCAACTTTCCCATCACGTCTTCGGAGTGGAGCAATTACGCCGTGATCGTCGACGTATACGTCCCCGAGGGCGTGGCAGACGAGATCAGCCTCCAAACCACGAACGGCGAGATCAGTGTTCAGGGACTGTCACCCCAAGAACTGATGATCGACACAACCAACGGCAGGGTGTCGCTAATGGACGTGGAGGCCTCCGTGATCCAGGTGGAGACCACCAACGGGGCAATAATCGGAACCGTTACCTCGCCGTCGACAAGCTTCAGCGTCACCAACGGGGGGATAGAGATGACCCTGGGGACGGCGTCGGGCGAACACCAGTTCAGCGCCACGAACGGCGCAATAGACCTGAGCCTACCCACAGGCGCCAACGTCGGGTACAGCATAGACCTGGACACCAGCGTCGGGTCCATCGACGTCAACCTACCCAACATGAGCTACGACGTGGACAAGGCGCGGACAAAGAAAGGGGAAACCGTGGGCTACGACGCGAAGGAGATCCAGATAAGCATATCAGCCGACACCACCATCGGCAGCATTGACCTAAACTGACCCCCCTTTTGACAAAAACAAGGGAGAACGTCGCGCCCAGATTTAACATAATCTTTTAATAAGATGTATCGCCATAGCCCTGTTACACTGACAGGGAGATCTCAGAGTGTCCAGAGAATTCAACTACATAGTCAGGCTCCACGGCACCAACATAGATGGAACAAAGATGGTGCCCTATGCCCTCACCGAGGTAAAAGGCGTGGGCATACGACTCGCTCGAGCAATCGTGAAGCAGTTGGGGCTTGACGCGACCGAGAGACTCGGCAGTCTAAGCGACGGAGATGTCAAAAGGCTTGAAGAAGCCACAAGCGATCCGGGGACCATCGGGCTGCCAAAATGGATGCTTAACAGGCGCAAAGACCCCATGACGGGGAACGACCTGCACCTCTTGGCATCCGACCTAGCCCTCAGAGTCAAAGACGACATAGACCTGATGAGGGAGACTAGAAGCTGGAAAGGCGAACGCCACGCCCAAGGGTTGAAGGTGAGGGGTCAGAGAACCAAGACCACAGCCAGGAAGGGCCGCAGCGTAGGCGTCAGCCGCAGCAGGATAAGGCAGCAGCAGCAGCAGAGCAGAGATAGGTGAAATAGATGGGTGACCCGAAGAAGAAGCACAAGACCTACAACACCCCTAAACGGCCTTACGACGCAGTCGCCTTGGAAGAGGAGCTACGCACCATAGGCGTATATGGCCTCAGGAACAAGCGCGAATTATGGAAGGCCCACACAGAGTTATCCCACATGCGAGGCAGAGCCAGGGATCTCCTTAGCTTGGGAGCCACTGAGCGTGATAGAAGGGAGAAGACGCTCATCTACAAGCTCTACAAGCGTGGTCTGGTCATGGAGAACGGTCGTCTAGAGGACGTTCTAACCCTGAGCGTCGAAAACCTTCTGGAAAGGAGACTCCAGACATACATATTCAGGAGAGGCATGGTTTCAAGCCTGTTCCAGTCGCGGCAGCTCATCGCTCACGGCCACATAGCCATCAACGGCCGGAAAGTGACCTCTCCCAGCTACCAGGTTAAGATCGACGACGAGGAGACCCTCGACTACGCGTTATATAGCCCCTACCACAACCCTGAGCACCCGCTCAGGAAGGCGATGGAGGTCGAGGAAGCTTTAGCGGAGGAGGGAACAGCCAGATGAGTGAAGGTGAGAGATGGGCCATAATCCGCATTTTCAGCAGCTTCAACAACACGATCATTCACATGACCGACCTGACCGGCGCCGAGACCCTCGGCATCGCCAGCGGAGGCATGTTCGTCAAGGCGGACAGGCTCAAACCCAGCCCCTACGCTGCCATGAAGGCGGCTCAGCATATCGCCGGCATCGCCAAGGACAAGGGCGTCAACGCCATCCACATCAAGGTGAGGGCGCCGGGCGGCATAGGGAGCAAGACCCCTGGGCCCGGGGCGCAGTCGGCCATCAGGATACTCGCCAGAAGCGGCTTCAGGATCGGAAGGATCGAGGAGACCACCCCAATCCCCCACGACGGCACAAGGAAGCCGGGTGGAAGGAGAGGCAGAAGGCCATAGGAGCCCCGGGGAGCCTTGAATACTAAGATAGTCAGCTTGAACGAGGACACGATAAGGTTCCTGGTGGACGGCGTGAACGCCGCCTTCGCGAACTCCCTGCGCCGCACAATGGTCGCCGAGGTCCCTATAATGACTGTCGAAGACATCTTTTACTTCGACAACTCGAGCATCGTGCCAGACGAGGTGCTGGCCCACCGCATCGGGTTCGTGCCCCTGACGACCGACCTAGATAACTACGTGCTCCCCGAGGAGTGCGACTGCGAAGCGGAGCTGGGGTGCCCCAAGTGCAGGGCCGGGCTGACAATGGACATCGAGGCCAAGGACGACACCGTGACGGTTTACAGCGGCGACCTAGTCCCAGAGGATCCGTCTATTGCCCCCGTAAGCAAGCGCATCCCCCTCGCGAAGCTGGCGCCCGGGCAGGCCATAAAGTTTGAGGCGTACGCTCAGCTGGGGCAGGGCAAGGTGCACGCCAAGTGGAGCCCGGTCTCGATGTGCGTCTACCAGAACGTGGCGTTCGTTGACGTAGAGGACGAGGCAGCCACGAAAGAGTGCCTAGACGCGTGTGGAGACGACGTCGCGGTCATCGAGGGAGGCGTGCTCAAGGTTATCGATATCCAGGGCTTCGAGAGGTGCCGCCGCTGCAGGGAGCTCGTGAGGCACGAGGAGATAATAGGAGGCCTCAAGAAGGACGAGTTCCTGTTCACCGTAGAGTCCACCGGGGGGCTTCCGCCGGAGCGCATAGTTAAGGAGGCCGTGAAGATGCTGAAGCAGAAGCTGAGCACCTTAAAGGGCAAGATCGAGGCAGACGATCTGCACGACGAGATAAGGGACTTCGATTTACCGGAGATCAACGAGGGCAAGCTCTACAGCGTAGGCTCAGGAGACTTCGACGAAGACGAGGGAGGAAACGAGGAACCTCAAGGAGATGATGTAGCGTGATGAAGAACCAGGCACTCAAGGACACCATACAGGCTCTCATGAAGGCCTCGGATGAGACGGGTAAGGTCATCTGGAGGACGCTCGCGGAGGAGCTTGACAAGCCTAAGCGGAGACGGGTCGCCGTGAACCTGAGCCGCATCGATAGACACGCGGCGGAGGGGGCGGTCGTGGCGGTGCCGGGGAAGGTGCTGGCGGCGGGCAGCCTCAGCAAGCCCCTGAAGGTGGCGGCGTTCCAGTTCAGCGAAGGAGCCCTGGAGAAGATACGCCTGGCAAAGGGCGAGGCCATGACCCTCACGGAGCTCCTCGACGCGGGCGTCGAGCCCAGCAAGATCCGCATAATGAAGTAGCTTACCTAATATTTTCTAATACCCTGCACACGTCAAGTTATTACGATTGTCTAAAGAAAATTTTAGAGAAGCGTCCTTAGCTTCATCAAGGCGTCGACGTAGTCCCTCGGCGTCACCCCGGGGCTCTCGAGGCCCTTCTCCCTGTAGAACCTCGTTATTTTCTCAAGGAGTTCACCCTCCTCCAGGTGGGCACCGACTAGCTCCGCCTCGAGGACCCTCACCGCCTCCTTGGGGATCACGAACAGGTCCCCCGTGACGCGTAGGTCCAGTATCTCGGTTCCCTTGACCTCGGCCCTGAGCCTTATGAGTTTCCCGGCCTTGTGGTCCGCCTCCACGACCTTCACCTCGTGCGCTATCTTCACGGCCCTCCCGGGCTTGCCGCGGGGCGCCTCCATGTAGAGCCACTCCCTGCTGGTGTGCCTTGGCTTGGTCTCCTCAGTGTAGATCCGCCGCTCCTCCTCGGTGGGCTCCCCCGGGACGAGCCTCACCGCCATCCTCTCCTGGAAGGCCTCGGCGTAGACCTCTTTGATGCGCTCCGGCGGCGGGCTCTCGCCCAGCTCCCTCTTGAGGGTGGTCACCCACTGCTCCATGCTCTTAGCCATCTTGTCCCTAAACTTCTCGTCGGGCACCCGGAGCACCCTCGCCATGAGCGTGTAGTTCAGGTCCATGATGAAGTTGCCGACCATGATGCTGGCAGACTCATGCATCCCGGCGCCGTTGCCGCTTATCTTCCGGCCCCCGACCACAACGTCGTTGAGGGGCTTATACTCGGCTGGAACCCCCAGCCGCCTGTAGCCCTCCACCGTGACGCTGAGAGCCGTCTCGAAGAAACGGTCCACGCTGCGGGGCACGGCCTCGCTGTCCCTGCTTATGAGCTGATAGAAAACCTGGTTGCCGTCGAGGTACGTGGCTCCGCCTCCCTGGCTGCGGCGGATCACCGGCAGCCCCTCAGCCTCAGTGAACTCTAGGTCGATCTCCTTCTCGAGGTCCTGATGGTAGCCTATGCACGCGTAGGGCGACGCCGGCTGC
Organism: Candidatus Bathyarchaeota archaeon; assembly: GCA_030669135.1. GTDB lineage: Archaea > Thermoproteota > Bathyarchaeia > TCS64 > TCS64 > RBG-16-57-9. The sequence goes on from DAOVEE010000082.1 coordinate 6,876, forward strand.
ACCATTATGAGGGTGTTGGGGCTCAAACCCCTGTGCACAGCCTCGGCGACGGCCTCGTAGAACGTCTGCGAGGTGTACGGCTCGGCTTTCCCCAGGTCTAGTAGCCGCCACTTCTCCAAGCGGCTATACTCCGGCTTTCTCTATCTCTTCCTTGAGCCAGGCCTCGAGGGCGGCTTTATCGCTGCCTGGGATGAGATCCTTGAGCTCGGCGTCGAGGTTCTCCGGCTCGACCAGGGCTACCCAGCCGACGCCGTACGGAGCCTCGTTGATGAGGCTCGGCCTGTCGGATAGACCCGGATTGATCTCGACGATTTTACATGTGAGCGGCATCTTCAGGCTTCCCACCCACTTGCCGCTCTCGATGCTGCCCAGGGTCTTGCCTGCCTTCACCGTCCTGCCCGCCGGGCGGGTCTTGATGCTGACGAGCTTGCCGGCGGCCTCTGCGGCCCACTCGTTGTAGCCGACGCGGGCCTTTCCGTCCTCCAACCGGACCCACATGTGGTCCCTGTGGTAGTAGAGGTCGTCCGGGAAGTCGTGTCCTTCAATCTTAACCATTTTTATCACTCAGAAATGGATGCGTCCATATATATGCTCTGCCTTTGTGAAAGATTTTTAATTGGGCTCGTGCATTGTTCGTAGGCTGAGGGTCTGTAGCTCAGCAAGGTCAGAGCGGTGGCCTCTTAAGCCATTGGCCGAGGGTTCGAATCCCTCCAGACCCGCTACTTCTTTAAACGAGAGATAATAAACCCCTCAGCGCTAAACTAGTAATCTGATTCCGGTTTTCTTTATGCCTATGTAGATCCCGTAGAGTGTCGCCGCGGCTATCATGTAGGCATAATCTGGGACGAGCATGAGAGGAGCAGCCAGATCCATGAACGACCATCTGGGAACGCGAGGATCAAAGTCGGCCTCGGCCTCCTCAAGGATGG
>DAOVEE010000258.1 GCA_030669135.1 Candidatus Bathyarchaeota archaeon
GGTTCAGCTTCTTTTACCCAGATAACTGCGCGTTGAGTGAAGCCGTAGTTTACTTCAAGATGCCGTCGTACTGGCTTGGAGACGTCCAGGCCGAGTCCCAGGGTGAGTCGGCTAACATCGTCGGAGTGGTCTGGGGGGCCGGGCAGGCGAGCGGGCTTGAGGAGTTCACTGACCAGATCATAGAGGAGGCGAGGAAAAACAGCGTCGTGGCAGCCGTCGACGAGGGAGAGTACGTGAAGCTCGGGGGCAAACGGGTCTTCAAAAGAAGGTTCGCCCTCACCGGAGGCGGTGTCACCGTCCCCGGTCTGATGGCGGGGTGGGTCAGCCCCGAGGGAAGAATGTTCGTCCTCTACAACGCGAGAGTCGGGGAAGACGAGGCTTGGCTATTGACTCAGATGAGAGTTATGCTTAGGAGCCATGAGACCGAGCCCCCGGCGAAGCCGATGAAGCTTGAGTCCTACTGGCCCACCGACGGGTGGCGGTATGTCAAGCCCGAGGTTCTCGGGTTGGACGGCTACATGCTCCAGGGCATGGTGGACGACATCATGGGGAGCGGTTTCGCCGTCGACAGCGTTCTGGTGGTGAAGGACGGCTACCTTGTGCAGGAATGGTACTTCAATGACTACGGGAACGATGTCATCCACAACGTGTACAGCTGCACCAAGAGCGTCGTCTCCACCCTCGTCGGCATCGCGATAGACAGGGGGGAGATCGACGGCGTGGACGCCCTCCTTCTGGACCTTTTCCCAAACAATACTCCCCAGAACGTGGACGAGCTGAAGGAGTCTATGACGCTGAGGGACCTGCTCATGATGAGCGCCGGGTTCGACGCCAGGGACAGCTGGCTCTACGAGTGGGAGAAGCTGGGAGACATGCACGACGCCGACGACGCCGTACAATACGTCTTAGACCTGCCCATGGCTTTCGAGCCGGGCAGCCGCTTCGAGTACACGAACGGCGTCAGCCACCTCCTCTCATGCCTGATAACGGAGAAGACCGGGATGAGCGCGGCCGAGTACGCCGACGAGCACCTGTTCGGGTCCCTCGGGATAACGAACTACGAGTGGACGGCCGACGACTCGGGGAGGAACTGGGGGTACAGCAGCCTCTCCCTGAGGCCCCGGGACATGGCGAAGATCGGGTACCTATTCCTCAACGATGGGATGTGGGACGGCGAGCAGGTGGTCTCCAAAGGTTGGGTGAGGGAGGCGACCCGGCACAGGATAGACGCCAACCTACGGGACGGCTACGGCTACCAGTGGTGGGTGGACGACGACGGCTACTACCTGGCCCTAGGCTACATGGGCCAGTTCATCTTCGTGATACCGGAGCACGACATAATCGCGGTGTTCACCGGCGGCACCCCTGAGACCTTCGACTACGTCATAGAGCTGCCCGAGCGGTTCATAATACCGGCTGCTGGCTAGCCGTCCAGGGAGTCGAAGATCATCTCGATGAGTATCTCTTCCCGTATCTTCTTCAGTATCTCGTGCCAGTAGAGCTGGCTGCTGGAGGTGAAGAGGGCGCCCATGACGCTCAGCTCGGTGACGAAGTCCCTCAGCGCGGCCAGCCCGGTGACCCCCTCCCTGGCGAACCAGGGGTGCACATACTCGAAAGTCGTCAAGGCAAGCCCGAAGGCGAAGACCACGTTCAGCAGTATGAGCACCCCGGTCACCCAGAAGCCCCACCTAGAGAAATGATAGTTAGAAAGGTAGATGCCGATTATGACCGCCGAAAGGATCATGTAGAGCCACCCGAAGACGCCCCACGAGCCAGCCTGGACCCTGACCAGGTTCAGGGCGAGGAACAGCATCTGGGTGCCTATGTTCCAGTGACACAGGAACAGGAATGGGTCGTCGCCGTCCCTCCAGAAATAGAGCCAGCTGAAGCAGACAAGCCCCGGCACGACGCCCACGGCGACGGCTTTGAGGTAGAGGAAGACCCAGATGTTCAGCGGGTCGAGGATGAACATGCCCGCGTAGGCAGACAGCGACACCAGGGCGAGTGCGCCCACGAGCTTGCCCAACTTGAGCCTGTCCACATAAAAAGGTTGACACAGCAGGTATTATTGTTTTACCTCATGGTATCCACAGGCTCGGTGGGTATCGGCTCGACTCCACCCATGTCCCTGAGGTGGGAGGTGTCGTTGAGGCGCTCCAGCCGCCTCTCGCCCCACTTGGTCTC
>DAOVEE010000011.1 GCA_030669135.1 Candidatus Bathyarchaeota archaeon
AGAAAGCTAACTGATCAAGAGATAAAGGATGTTGAAGAGTTAGTTAACGGGCAGATTAAGGAAGCTCTTCCAGTTAAGAGAATTGAGACTACGTTAGACGAAGCAATAAGGATGGGGAGTCAAGCAGTATTCGAGCAAAAATACGGGGAACAGGTCTCAGTATACTCTATTGGTGACTTTTCGATGGAGCTATGCAGCGGTCCACATGTGGAGAATACAGGTGAGCTTGGGCGATTCAAGATAATAAAGGAAGAAGGGATTTCCGCAGGCGTACGGAGGATAAGAGCAGTCCTAGAATAATTGGGTTCCTAACCCATTCCACCGTATTTACCTTATTATTCCAAGAAAAAAAGTCTGTACGTTCATGCAGCGAGACAAAGTCTAAGCCAAATACGGGTTAAGGCTCTATCAGGGAGGCGGAGGAGACCCGGCGAAGTTCACCGAGTCTATTGAGGCCATGCTGGGCCTCGTTAAAAACCAGGTCTCCTAGTTTCTTTTCATATCGTGATCTTGATCTCCTCAGACTCGCTTTTATTCCCATTCTCGTCGATGCACCAGAAGATCAAGGTGTGCTCACCGCTACCCTCGACTATGGGCGGACCGTAGAGCAAGTTCACAGGGTTTCCCCCATCCAAGGTGTACCAGATCTCCGCGACGTGGGACGCCTCCGGGGTTTGGAGGGCGACCACTGCGCCGCCATCAAAGTAGTAAACCGCCGCCGTTACGTCTGGTGACTCACCGTAATCAATTGTGACAAAGTAGTCTTTCTGGGCGCGGCAGCCTTTGTTGTCCCAGACCCTCTGCCTGACGAGGTATCGTCCGGGCTCGGTGAACTGGTGGGTGCATGACTTGGTGTAGTACTTCACCGTGGGGTCACCGTAGAAGATCCATTCATAGTTCTTCACCCGACCATCCGGGTCTTCAGAGGTGCCGTTGAACTCGATAACGTCGAAGTTGGTGAACTCCAGCTTCGATGACACCTCCGATGCGCCGACGATCTTAACGGTGCAGGATACCTTCGGCTTGCTGTTGTTGGGGTCCTTGACGTGTGTTACGCCAGAGTAATACCCGGTGGGGTAGTGTTTGCCGGATAGGGCAACTATGGCGTAGGATGTGCTCAGGTACTTGTTGAAACCTGGGGCTCCCGGCTGCCAGTTGAATGAACCGTCGAGGTTTTGGAGGGACTTTAGGTGGTCGATTGGGCTGTTGCCCCCTGAGAGCCATGTCGCCGGGTCCTCTCCCGAGGAGTAGAGAGCTGAGATCCCCCAGCCGTCGGAGTCACTGTTGGATGCCCCCCACGAGGGGAATCCGCCGTCCGGCATCTGCTGGCTTCGAATGTAGTTGAGGGCGTTCTGGATCATCGTGCTGGTGTGGCTTGTGCCTGAGGCCCGCAGCGCCATGATGGCTGCCGCCGTGTCGTCGACGTCGGACGCAGCGCCTACTGCCCACCCCCACCCTCCGTCAGGGTTCTGGTTCGTCATTATGAAGTTCACGGGGTCAGCTATGGACGGGTCGGTCGCCTGGGTGCTGACTGAGCGCAACGCGATCACTGGCCAGAAGTCGTCGAAAAGCCATGACGGGTCGCCGTACTGCCCCGAGTCTACGAGGCTCTGGAGCTTGGCGACATAGTCGTAGCCGTCGATGTCTGACGAGTCTAGGCCACTGGCGGACATGGCGAGGATGAACCGGGAGAGCTCGGATGCGTCGCTTCGGTCTATTGAACCTGCGTTGTTGACTAGATACTCGGTTACGCTATCTCCGCCGGAGTCGAAGGTGTTCGGGTCTAGGTTGGCGGCCTTTATCGCCATCACGGCCCAGCACGTGGTGCCGAAGTCGTTGATCGAGCCAGCGGCGTCCTGGTTGTTTCTGAGGTAAGTTATGGCGTCCTGTACCTCCGGGTCCCCGGGGGCCGTGGATGCAGGTAGTACGCGGAAGATTAAGCCTGCGAGAACTAAGATGATAAGCAAGCTTCTGGGTGACGGATGAGTTTTTATTAGGTGCAAATTAATCACCGGTTGGATGGATCATCCATCCAACATAAAAGTTCTTCTACCAAGAATCGATAGCCCCCACACGATGGGTAACTGTTTTTACTCACAACCTTTATTCCGGTGTCCTGTACAAGGTTGACAGAGTTAGAGGATAGTATGCATATGGTTGACTGGAAAGCCATCGAGGAGAAGTGGCAGAGACGCTGGGCAGACGCCGGCGCCTTCGAGACGGACCCCGACCCGGAGAAGCCCAAGTTCTACCTGACAGTGGCGTACCCGTACCCTAACAGCCCGCAGCACATAGGGCACGGACGTACGTACACTTTGACGGACGTCCACGCCAGGTGGAAGCGGATGCAGGGATACAACGTGCTTCTGCCCATGGCGTGGCACTACACGGGCACACCGCTCTTCGCCATGGTGGAGAGACTCAAGGAGAGAGACCCGGACATCCTTGAGACGTTCCTCAACCTCTACAACATCCCCGAGGAGAAGCTCCCCGAGCTGGAGGATCCCATCAGCATGGCGGTGTACTTCGCGGAGGAGATCAAGCACGGGATGCAGCGCATCGGGTACAGCGTGGACTGGCGCCGCGAGTTCACCACAGTGGACCCCATCTACAGCAAGTTCATCGAGTGGCAGTTCGAGAAGCTGCGGAAGAGGGGCTTCATCACCCAGGGGAGCCACCCTGTGGGCTGGTGCCCCAGCTGCGGCAACCCCGTTGGGCAGCATGACACCGTCGGCGACAAGGAGCCCGAGATAGAGGAGTTCACCGTCATAAAGTTCAGGAAAGGCGACATGGTCTTCCCCGCGGGCACGCTGCGCCCAGAGACGGTGTTCGGCGTCACCAACATGTGGATTAACCCCGACGCCACCTACGTGGAGGCGAAAGTGGACGGCGAGACCTGGATCATCAGCTCGGAGGCGGCGGACAAGCTGGAGCTGCTGGAGCGCAGCGTCGAGAGGGTCAGCGAGTTCCAGGGAAACAAGTTCATCGGCGTCACCATAACTAACCCGGTGACGGGCGACGAGTTCCCAATGCTGCCAGCCAGCTTCGTGGACCCCAAGGCGGTGACCGGCGTCGTGATGTCGGTGCCCGCCCACGCGCCGTTCGACCTGGTGGCGCTGGATCAGCTGAAACGGGAGGCCAGGAAGAACCCTGACGCCTACAGGTTCAAGCCCAGCGACATCAAGGACCTGGAGCCCATCAGTGTCATCGAGATAGACGGCTACGGCCCCGTGCCCGCTAAGGACGTGGTGGACCGCAGGGGGATCACCGATCAGGAGGACCCCAAGCTAGAGAAGGCCACCAAAGAGGTCTACAGCGCCGAGTTCCACGGAGGCAGGATGAGGAACAACACGGGCCAGTACGCGTCCATGCCTGTGCAGCAGGCCAAGGAGGCGGTTAAGGAGGACATAGTAGCCAAAGGCTATGCGACCACGATGTACGAGATGCTGGAGCCCGTGCAGTGCCGGTGCGGCAGCGAGGTCGTTGTCAAGATATTCGAGAACCAGTGGTTCATCAACTACGGCGACCCCGCGTGGAAGAGGCTGGCCCACGAGAACATAGACAGCATGACCATCATACCCATCGAGCTTCGCCAAGAGTTCCACAACGTCGTGGACTGGCTTAGGGAGAAGGCGTGCGCCAGGAAGGCCGGCCTAGGGACGCTGCTGCCGTGGGCGTCCGACTGGATAATAGAGGCGCTGAGCGACTCCGTCATCTACATGGCGTACTACACGGTCATAAAGGGCATTAATGAGGTGGGGCCCGAACCTGAGCAGCTGACAGAGGAGTTCTGGGACTACGTTTTCCTAGGAAAAGGCCACTCAGGAAGCGTCGCAGAGGCCACAGGGTTCCCCGCGGAGAAGCTTGAGGAGATCCATAAGGAGTTCAGCTACTTCTACCCGCTCGACGCCCGCCACAGTGGACGCGACCTCATCAGCAACCACCTCACATACATGGTGTTCTGCCACAACGGCATATGGCCCAGAGAGTTGTGGCCTAAGGGCATCGTTATCAACGGCAGCGTGTTGATGGAGGGCAGCAAGATGAGCAAGAGCCTCAACAACATCATCCCGCTGATAAACGCCCTAGATAGATTCGGCGCCGACCCGCTGAGGCTCAGCCTCATGATCACGGCGGAGCCCCTGAAGGACGCCGACTTCAGCCCCGACCTAGCCAAGAATATGAGGGACAACCTGGAGAGGTTCTACCAGCGCGTCGTGAAGATCATAGCACAGGGCAGGGGCAGCCCAGACAATCTACATGACATAGACCGCTGGATGCTGAGCAGGCTCCAGAGCTACATAGCTGAGGCAGACGAGGCGTTGAAGGAGCTGAAGGTCCGGAAGACCATCCACGCCGCCATGTACAACCTGAACCAGGACATGGACTGGTACCAGAAGCGCGTCGCCAAGGAGCTGGAGAGGCCTGAGCGGGTGGACGCGATACGCTACGTGGAGTGGAGGGTCCTGGACACGCAGGTCAGGATGATGACGCCGTTCACGCCCCACCTCTGCGAGGAGATCTGGGAGAAGATGGGCGGCGAGGGCTTCATAACGTTCGCCGAGTGGCCCAAGGTCGACGAGTCCTACGTGAGCCAGGAGAGCGAGGTCTTGGAGAGGATGATACAGACGAGCATGGAGGACATCCAGAAGATCACACGCGTCACCGGTATCAGCCCCGCCAAGATCCACTTCTACACAGCCGACGGCTGGAAGTGGAAGATCTACCTGAAGGCCCTGGAGCTGGCGAAGAGGGAGCAGCTGGACGTGGGCACCCTCATCAAGGAGGCGTTCAAGGACGCCGAGATGAAGGTCAGGAGCAAAGCCGTACCCGGCTACGCCCGCCAGATCGTTGACGACGTCATAAAGCTGCCGGACAGCGAGGCGGAGCTACGGCTGAAGATGGGGCAGCTAAACGAGGTGAACATCCTCATGGACGCGGTTAGCTTCATCGAGGGCGAGAACGGCTGCGAGGTAGCCGTCTCGGCCGAGAGCGACCCATGGACGGAGGACCCGGCGAAGCGGGCTCACAGAGCCAAACCCTACAGGCCGGCCATCTACGTCCAGTAACCCAATTTCCCTATACTTTCTCTGGACCCAGCCTAGCCGCCTTCAAGTCTAAAGGTTTTTATCTGGTTCCTGTTTTCTGGGATTGAATGATTGCGCTCGGCGTCGAGTCCACGGCCGACAACCTAGGGATCGGCATAGTATCCAGCGGCAAGGAGGTGCTAGCAAACATAATCGATGTCCACGTACCCGAGGAGGGGGGCATCCACCCCCGGGAGGCCGCCAGGCACCACAGCGACGAGATGGGGAACGCCGTCAGACGCGCCCTAGACACGGCAGGGGTTTCCGTCGACGAGATCGACATAATCGCGTTCGCCCAGGGCCCCGGGCTCGGGCCGTGCCTCAGGACCGGCGCCACCAGCGCCAGGGCGCTGGCCGCCTACATGGGTAAACCCCTCGTCGGCGTTAACCACTGCGTCGCCCACGTCGAGGTGGGGCGCATGGCCACCGGGGCGGAGGACCCCCTCACCCTCTACGTCTCTGGGGGCAACACCATCGTCTCCGGCTACGAGTCGGGCCGGTACAGGATCTTCGGCGAGACACTGGACATAGCCGTGGGTAACTGTCTGGACTCCTTCGCCCGGGAGGCCGGCCTAGAGTACCCGGGCGGCCCCGACATAGAGCGGAAGGCGGCGGCCGGGAAGAACCTGATACCGCTCCCCTACACAGTCAAGGGCATGGACCTGAGCTACAGCGGCCTACTCACCGCGATAACCACTGAGCTCCACAGCGGGAGACACACCGTCGAGGACCTTTGCTACAGCCTCCAGGAGACGGCGTACGCCATGCTCGGCGAGGTCACCGAGAGGGCGCTAGCCCACACCGGGAAGCCCGAGCTGCTCCTCACGGGCGGCGTCGCCGCCAACAAGAGGCTCGCTGGGATCGTCAGGGACATAGCGGGGGAGCACGGCGCCGAGCCACACGTCGTCCCCATCAGGCTGGCGGCGGACAACGGCGCCATGATCGCTTGGACGGGGCTCATCGCCTACCAGGCGGGCCACGTGACGCCCCTCGACGCGAGCCACGTGAACCCGAGCTGGAGGATGGACCAGGTGGAGATACCGTGGAGAGAGTGATAGCCAAGGGCGCGTAGGCCGACCTCGTCCTACGAGAGTGGAACGGGTTGAAGGCTCTGTCCAAGATCCGTAGGCCCAAGGGCTACAGGCACCCCGAGCTCGACAATCGGCTTAGGAGGAGCAGGACGAAGGCTGAGGCGGACATCATCCACAGGGCAAAGCGGAGCGGCGTGCCCACGCCGCTGCTGTACCACGTCGACCCGGACAACGCGGTCATAGTCATGGAGTACATCGACGGGGTGAAGGTCAGGGATGTAGTAGACATGTTGTCGGACGAGGAGAGGAAAGAGCTGTTCACACGTATAGGCGGGTACGCGGGCAGGCTCCACGGGGCGGGCATAATCCACGGCGACCTCACCACGAGCAACATACTAAAGCAGGGAGACAGACTGGTCTTCATCGACTTCGGGTTGGCGGAGGTGAGCACGGAGGTGGAGAAGCGGGGCGTCGACCTCAACCTCATGAACAGGATGCTCACCAGCACTCATTACAGGCACCAGGAGGAGCTCCTCGCCGCCTTCGTCGAGGGCTACAGGGAGACGCTGGGTGCGGAGGCCGAGGAGGCGCTGACGCGCATGGAAGAGGTGGCCAAGAGGGGAAGATACATTGAGAAGAAATAAGATATGGATGGGAACCAGCAGCGACCACAAGTACGAGGAAGCGAGGGAGGTGCTCACCGAGTACGGCGTCGAGCTGGAGAGGCTCAGCATAGACCGCGTCGAGATCCAGGCGGACAACCCCGAGCTGATAGCCGAGTACAGCCTAAAGGTGCTCGACATAGATGTCCCCATACTCATCGAGGACGCGGGGCTCTACATAGACAAGTACTACGGTTTCCCCGGTCCTTACAGCAGCTACGCGCTGCGCACCATCGACAACGAGGGCATCCTCAAGCTCATGGAAGGCGAGACGGAGAGGGGCGCCAGGTACCTATCGGCTGTGGCGTTCCGGGACGGCGACACGAGCGTCACCTTCACCGGGGAGGTGGTAGGCCGCATAGCGATGGAGACGAGGGGCACCAACGGCTTCGGCTACGACCCCATATTCATGCCGGAGGAGGGCGACGGCAGAACCTTCGGCGAGATGAGCGCCGCGGAGAAGGCGAGGATCAGCCACAGGGCACGCGCCTTCAGGAAGCTGGGCGAGTGGCTTAGAGCAGGCTAGCCTCTACTCGGCGAGAGGCGGGGACTGGAACGGGTCCACCCAATTCATCCTGTCCATGAGGTACCTGGTGGCGTCTGCTATCTTGAAGGGACGCGAGTTGTTGCCCGTCCTGACGTAGAAGGACTGCTTTCCCTTCTCCTGAAGGAACGCCGGATCCCTGCTGGGCAGGACATGCAAGCGGCATAGCTCCTTGCCGTACATTCTGTGGAAGCTGAACTTGATCTTGCCCAGGAAGACGTCTCCGATCTTGTTGCTTATCTGGTTAACCATATGGTTCTCGAAGCCGTCCCGGTTCTTCTTGGGGAGGGTCATGTAGTCCGTCTCGAGCCCCACAACCCAGTTGTCGTCCGAGACGCCTATGAGGAGGTCCCCGCCGTCAGCGTTCAGGAAAGCGCATATGGTCTTGAGGCAGTTGTACTCCAGGTCCTGGTCGACACAGCCCCTGACGTTGTTGTAGCGGAGGCTGGCCTTGAACTCGAGGCGCTGCCCCTCGTCCATGTTGATCAGCTGCTCCACGGCCAAGGCTTCCTGCTCGTGGCTCTTCGCTGCCATGTACTCCTTCATGATCTCGGGCTGGTAGTTGGCTACGTCCGTGAGGCTGAGGATGCCGATTACCCTCTCCTGGCCGATGGAGTCCACGACGGGGAGCTTCTTGATCCTGTTCTGAAGCATGATGCGGCCCGCTTCGAGTAGAGGCGTCTCCGGGGATACGGAGATGATGGCGCTGGTCATGACTTCGCCCACAGTGACGAGCTGCGGGTCCCTGCCGCTGGCCACCACCCTCGTGAGGACGTCCCTCTCCGTGATTATGCCGAGGATACCGTCCTCGGACTGGACTATGAGGCTGCTTATCCCGAAGCGGGTCATGACCCGTGCGGCGTTCTCAACGGTCTCCGAGGGGCCTATAGTCACCACCTCGCTGGTCATGACGTCATGCACGGCTAGGGGTATCGCTGGGCGGCTCATGCCGTCTCTATTTCTGGTTAAACCCTAATTGACGGTTATGGAACAAAGTCATGGAGTCTTAAAAACCTGATAGCGTTCTCTATGATAGTGAAGGATCTTAGAGGAGGGGCACGAGCTCCGATACGTCCCCCAGCTCATCCAAGCCCTTGAGCGCCGACCAGATCCGTTCAGCCTTCCTCTTATCGACGGTGGGGCTGGACCAGTTTACGAACTTGTCGAAGAGCTCGTCGTCAGTGAGGGGGTTACGTGGCTCACCCCAGGGCATGTCCACCCTCTCCGTGTGGGTGGCGCCGTTCTTGAGCTTGACCTCGACGGTGGTGGGTCTGCTGCCCTCGGGGTAGATGCTGTCGAGCCCCTCGTCGGGCGTCACCTTCACCTTCGCGGCCAGCTCGTGGAGCTTGGGGTCCGCTATCCTCTCCTTGGTGAACTGGGCCTCGGTGACCTCGCCGTCGGCGATGACGCAGGCGGCGATGTAGGGGAGGTTGAACTGGCAGTTCTTGTAGTAGCTGTCGGGCCCCACCTTCTCGTCTGTTATGTACATGCCGTGGGTGAGCTGGCTCACCTGCACCTCCTCGACGTCATCAGATGTGAAGCCGTGCCGCTGCCTGAGCCGCAGCAGCGCCTCAACGGCGCCGTGTGTCATCCTGCAGGTGGGCCAAGGCTTGATGTAGACGTTCATGATCTCGCACTCCTCGCCGAGGCCCCGGGTCTTGAAGCGGGTGGATAGCCTGTTGTCGTCGGCGAGCTTGGGGCCGTTCAGGCCCTCCCTGGCCAGCAGCGCTGCCTCGATTCCAACCTTGGCCTGGTACCCGTTGCTGAGGAAGTTGACGTCCAACCCCCTGGTCCTGGGGACGCCCCTGGGGCTATTGTAGCCCGCTATGCCCATGGCGAAGATGGTCTCGTCGACTCCGAGCCCAAGCAGCCTGCTCGCCACCGCGGCGGAGCAGTAAGCGGACGCCGGAGGCCTGTTGTTCATCCCCCTCACCTTGGCGGCCACGTCGTAGCCCACCGTGACTGCCGTTATCACGTCGCGTCCCGACGCGCTCAGCTTCTCACCGACTGCGAGGGCTGTGGGGACGGCGACCCTCCCGGGGTGAGACGAGCCGCCGAGGGCTGCGGCCTCCCTGTGGCCGTCGTTGCAGTCGTGCACCTGTGCGTAGGCGGCGTTGGCCCACGCAGCCCACGGTAGGCTGGTCTTCCTGCCTGTGCCGAGGACGGTGCACATCTCCGGCTCGCCTAAGCCGGATAGGAACCTGTCTACCCCGGCGGCCTCCTCCTTCCTTGAGCCCATGTAGATTGTTCCCAGGGAGTCAAGTATGACCCGCTTCGCCTGGTGCACCACCGTGGATGGCAGTTCCTCGTAGGACGCCCGGGTCACGTGCTCCGCGAGCTCCCTTCCGACGCGTAGAACGCTCTCAACTTCCTTGACCATCGAAACTCACATGGTATCTTTGGCGGTGGTCGTAGATAACAGGTGCCCATCTCGGCTCTGGACCCTCTTCCGGGTCCGAGATAACCTTTTTAAATGGTGTAGAGTCTAACCATAGAGCATCCGGAGAAAACACTGTATGGTAGGCAAACTCTCGAACATGCGGGGCAGAAGCCACAGCACACGGCCGGTGAGCAAGAGGCCCCCCAACTGGGTCGTTTACCAGCCCGACGAGGTCAAGGCGCTCATCATAAACCTAGCCCGCGAGGGTAAGACCCAGAGCCAGATAGGCAACATTCTCAGAGATGTTCACGGGGTACCCCTGGTGAAGCCCATCGTGGGGTACGGCATCAGGAAGGTCCTGGAGGAGGCTGGGCTGGCCCCCGATATACCCGAGGACCTCTACACCCTGATGGTCCGCGCCACCAGTCTCCGGAGGCACCTGGAGCGCAACCCGAAGGACTACCACAACAAGAGGAGCATGCAACTCACGGAAAGCATGATCTACCGCGTCACCAGGTACTATAAGCGCAAGGGACTCCTGCCGAGGGACTGGAACTACCGGCGCGAGATAGTCACCGTATAAGCTGACCTAAATGTCCAGCGAGGACGCGTTCATTTCTTCTTTAAAGCCAGCCGTGGAGCTGTTCCTTAACCACGTCGAGAAGGGCAGCAGGATACGCATCGTCACCCACAACGACGCGGACGGCCTCACCAGCGGGGGCATACTCAGCGTCGTCGCCCACCGTAAGGGCGCGGCTTTCAGGACCAGCAGCGAGAAGAAGCTGGACGAGAAGCTTCTACAGAGCCTGGCCGAGGAGAACCCGGGCCTCATAGTGTTCAGCGACTTCGGCAGCGGGTACACCGACCTGATCGCCGAGAACCTGAGCCAGGACGTCATCATACTAGACCATCACCTCCCGGCGGAGCACGAGGCCGGCAACATAGTGCACGTGAACCCCATGCTCCACGGCATCGACGGCGCCAAGGAGATAGCGGCCAGTGGCGTATGCTACCTCTTCGCCCGGGAGGTCGACGCCGGAAACAAGGACCTGAGCTGCCTCGGCCTCGTCGGCGCCCTGGGGGACCAGCAGGACAAGGGAGAGAGGAAGACCCTCACCGGCCTGAACACTTTGATTGAGGAGGACGCGGTGAAGGAGGGGTTCCTCGAGAAGCATGTGGGGCTCATCTTCTACGGCTACGAGACGCGTCCCCTCGCCAAGGCCATCGCCTACACGACCACCCCCTACATACCGGGGCTGAGCGGAGACGAGAGCGCCTGTGTGGCGTTCCTCAGGGAGGTAGGTATCCCAATCAATGAGGGGGACAGGCTGCGCGCCTTGGCCGACCTCACCGACGAGGAGAAGCGGACCCTGTTCAGCGCCCTGAGCAGCCACATGGTTAGCATGGGCTGCGACGCCGGGGCCGTCCACCAGCTCATCGGCACCATCTACACGCTCAGGCTGGAGGAGCCCAGCACGAGCCTGCGGAGCGGCAGGGAGTACGGGAGCCTCCTCAACGCATGCGGCAGGATGGACAAACCGGGGGTCGGGTTCAGTATCTGCCTCGGCGACCGCGGCGACGCCATGGCGGAGGCCCAGGAGACCCTGGACCTTTACCGCCGCAAGATCGGTTCGAGCCTCGACCTAGTCAGGGAGAACGACATGGTGGAGGAGCGGGACCACATCTACGTCATAAGGGCCGGGGACGCCATCGACGACACAGTCATCGGCGTCGTCTCGGGGATACTGCTCAGCCAGGGCATACTGAAGAACCCGAAGCCCATAATATCTACGGCGGTGAGCGAGGACGATCAGGTGAAGGTCTCGGTCAGGGGTACAGAGGAGCTCGCTTCGCGCGGCCTCCACATGGGCTTGGTGATGCAGAAGGCGGCGGAGGCCGTGGGGGGCGGCGGGGGCGGCCACGACGTCGCCGCCGGCGCGTACGTTCCCATTGATAAGGAGGAAGAGTTCATAGCTAAGGTGAACAGCCTTGTCCCAGAGCACCTCAAAGAGTGAGGCCACGGTCACCATACAGTACAGGGACCGGAGGACAGCTGAGGCCATTCTCAGGGCGATCGAGCCGGACAACCTGACGACGCCTGAGGAGGTCAAGATCGAGGCAGAGGCCCGGGGAGGCGTAGTCACCATCAAAGTGGAGTGCAGGCGAGGCATCGGAAGCCTCGTGGCGACTCTGGACGACCTTCTCTCATGCATACAGGCGGCCGAGAAGGCGATAGAGGAGCTAGGCTAGGCCCAGCCTCTCGGGCTTTCCTGCGTCAGTCAGGAAGTAGTACACCCATTTTCCTCTTTTCTCGTGCCTCACAAGACCCGCGTACTCCAGCTTCTTGACGTGGTGGCTGAGGTTGGGCTGCGTAAGCCCGAGGGCCGCGGTGAGTTCGCATACACACATCTCCCTAAAGGTGAGCAGGGCCAGTATCTTGAGGCGCTTCTCGTCGGATAGTGCCTTATACACCGCCGTTCTTCGGGATAGATCGACGCCTTCGAAGAGGCTCTCGGTGAGCGCATTTAGCTCTGATTCGTGTTTATCGTCGTCCACGGCGTCGCAGAGGTGAGTCTCAAGCAGCTTTGCCAGCCTCTTTCTTGGTTCCTGCATCCATTCTTCCTCCAACGTCCACCGATAGAATGAATAAACAAATTTAAATATGTTTATGCGTTTCGTTTCTGGAATCCACGGAGCAGAGAAGGATGGATGAAAGCAAAGCGAAGCTAGGAGCCTTCGAGAAGTACCTGGCAGTTTGGGTCATAGCGTGTATGGCCGTAGGTCTCATACTCTCACAGTACTTACCAGGTCTCAGCGAGGCCATAGACGGCTGGCAGGTAAGGGGCATCAGCGTGCCCATCGGAATATGCCTGTTCCTCATGATGTACCCCGCGCTTCTCAACCTGCAGCTGACGGAGCTCAGGAAGCTGGCGAAGAACCCCAAGCCCATCATCCTCACCCTCTTCAGCAACTGGGTGATCGCACCCATCGTCACGGTGGTCCTGGCCAACAGGTTCCTCGCCGGCCACGACCAGCTCGTGGTCAGCCTCATTCTGCTGGGCAGTAGCCCCTGCACTGCCATGGTGCTGGTCTGGGGCAGTCTGGCCGAGGGCAACCAGGAGCAGAACTTCATCACCACCAGCCTCAACACGGTGACCATCATGGTGCTCTACGCGCCGGTGGTCTCGCTGCTCACTGATGTCCAGAGGATACCGATAGACAGGGTGGTTCTAGCCGTCTCGGTGCTGGTGTTCATCGGGCTGCCCATCGTCTTCGGCTACTTCTCGAAGAAGTACGTGACCCAGGCGAAGGGCGAGGAATGGTTTCAGGGCGTCTACAGGCCGGCTGTGGGCAAGGTCAGCATGCTGGCTCTGCTCACGACGCTCATCGTGTTGTTCAGCCTAAACGGGGACGTTCTGCTGAACAATCCTGACCTCATGGTGCTCATGTCTATACCGCTGCTCGCGGGTTTCTTCGTCGTGGTCGGGGCGAACCTGTTGATCACCAGGTTCGCGGGGCTTGCCTACAAGGAGGGCATCATCACGGTGATAATCGGCAGCAGCAGCCACTTCGAGATAGCCATCGCCACCGCGGTGAGCCTCTACGGTTTAGGGAGTCAGGCGGCCCTCGGCACCACCATGGGCCTATTCTGGGAGGTCCCCGTTATGCTGAGCCTGGTGTGGCTGGGGAAGAAGCTGGGCGAGAGAGGCTTCTGGAGAACGGCGGAAGAGCTAGAAGTCGCCGCCTGACCGTCAAAACCTATATATGACGGCGCTGCATTGCTTGAACACTGTAACTAGGAGAGAAACATCGACGTGTCCAGGGCAGTAAGGGACAAGTGGCGACGCAAGGAGTGGTACGACATAATCCTTCCACGTTACTTCGGCGAGACCAAGGTGGGTGAGACCCCCAGCGACGACCCCGACAAGGTAATGGGGCGGATATTCGAGACGACGCTCGCGTCCATAACCGGGGACTTCAGCCAGGAGTACATAAAGATGTACTTCCAGGTATACGAGCTTGAGGGCCACACGGCGCGCACGGTGTTCAAGGGACACGAGTACCTCCGCGACTATCTCCGCAGCCTCGTGAGGAGGCGCAGCACCAAGGTGGACGGGTTCTACAGGGTTTACACGAAGGACGGGTACAGGGTCAAGATCGTGGTCACGGCGATGACGCAGCGCAGGATCCAGACGAGCCACGAGTTCGCGATCCGGAAGATCATGCAGGAGATCGTGGAGGAAAAGGCGGAGAACCTGACGTTCGACCAGCTGGCTCACGAGATGGTGCTCGGGAAGCTTGCGTCGGACGTCTATAATCGCGCCAAGAACGTCACCAGCCTCCGCCACGTGGGCGTCAGGAAGAGCGAGCTGCTCGCGCTACCCAACTAAGACTTTTCATATAACCCAGAGGATTTTACCTCTCCAGCCTTTATGAGGCGGCAGAAGTTCTCTTCCTGGGCTAGGCTGCTAGAGAGATACTAGTCGAGCACTAATGAAAAAATGTTAGTTCTCGGTGTTTCCGGAACGCGAGTCGTAGACTATTAATTTGATGTTCCCAGTAGAAACACCAAATACTTATTTACTACTCTCGGATAGTAACATTCCATCCGGTATTGTTGCCCCACCGATGTGAAGTCATGAAACCAAAAGCCGCGATAATCGGCCTCGACGGCGTACCGATCCACCTACTAGAGGACCTGGCACAGCGAGGCGTCATGCCCCATACGAAGGAGCTCATCAAACAAGGGAACCTCATGAAGATGCGATCAAGCCTGCCCGCAAACAGCGCCGCATCCTGGAGCAGCATGATCACGGGGACGAACCCGGGGACCCACGGCGTCTACGGCTTCACCGACTTCATCCCAGGCACCTACACCGTGAGCTTCCACAACAGCCACAAGCTGAAAGCCCCGCCGTTCTGGAGCACAGCACCGGAAAAACGTGTGCTCATAATCAACCTCCCCGCGGCGTACCCCGCCCAGCCGCTGAACGGCACAATGATCACAGGCTTCGTTTCACCCCAGCTAGAGAAGGCGGTGTACCCCCCCGACCTGTACCCTAGGCTGAGAGACGGCGGCTACGAGGTGGACGTGGACGCCTCGCTGTTCAAAAAGTCCGTCTCCTTATTCCTCCAGAAACTTGAAGAGACGCTGGACCGGAGAACCCGCGTCCTCGACCATCTATTGGAAAAAGACGGCTACGACCTGTTGTTCTTCGTGGTCACCGGGACCGACCGCATAGAGCACCACCTCTGGGACGCCTACGCCGACGGCACACACGACCAACACCCGGAGTTCCTCGGCTTCTTCAAGAAAGTAGACGACGCCATAGCGCACATCACGTCCAAGCTGGACCCCGACGCCCCCCTCATGATGCTCAGCGACCACGGCATGGGACCCATCGAGACCGCCGTCAACCTCAACACGTTGCTCAGAGAAGAAGGCTGCCTGGTGACCGGGGACACCCCGCGGAAAAACTTCAACAACATCAGAGAAGAGACCCGGGCTTTCGCCTCCGAGTCAAGCAAGATCTATCTAAACCACGTCGACAGGTTCCCCAGAGGCTCCGTGAAACCAGAGGATACCCCTAAAATTCAGGGGGAGCTCGTCGACCTGTTATCCGGGTTGAGATACAACGGACGCAAGGTGGTGAAAGCAGTCCACCTCAAACAGGATATCTTCAGGGGGCCTGAAACCGGGGACGCGCCCGACCTCGTCGTGACACCCGAGAACGGGTTCAGTTTCAAGACAGGGCTGTTCAAGGAATCCCTCTTCGAGGAGGACTTCTTATCCGGGGCGCACACGGAGGACGACGCCTTCCTGTACCTCAGGGGGTGGAGCCAGGATGACCGGCTCCCGGAGCATCCCTGTATCGAGGACTCGATTCACGTCTTCAGAAAACTAATTGGAGAGAAGCTAGATGCAGCATAACGAAGAAAAAACTTGCTGGAACTGCCCCGCAGCCCTGCTTAAAGGAAACGTGGACTTCAGGGCATGCGGCCAGTCGATAGCGGTGATACAAAACAAGATCTCCGAGGAGGGGCTCCTCATCGAGTGCACGAGACGCCCCGAACTCGGGATGTTCGAGCCAAGCATAACCTTCGAGCAGTGCCCGGAGTGGCGTGAAACCCAGTATGGGTACCTCCTCAAAGAAATGCGTGTAATGATCCTGGGGATCGACGGTTACCTGGGCTGGACCCTTGCCCTGAAGATCGCGAAACTGGGCTGCAGAGTCAGCGGCATAGACAACTACCTCAGGAGAAACGCCGTCGCGGAGAAGGGAAGCAAGAGCGTCGTTCCCATCGCGGACATGGAGACCAGACTCAAAACCGCCAAGGAGCAGCACGGCGTGGACATAGACTTCCGTGAACTCGACCTCCTGGACAGGGACGAGCTGGCCGAGTACCTCAGAGAGGTGCAGCCCGAAGCAGTGGTCCACTACGGGGAGATCCCGAGCGCACCCTACAGCATGGTGGACGCGGAGCACGCCATCAGGACCCAGCACAACAACACCCTGGGCACACTCGGCGTACTGTTCCTCATCAAGGAGATCTGCCCCGAGGCCAACATACTCAAACTGGGCACCATGGGGGAGTACGGCACACCGTTGACCGGGCGCCCCATCTTCGAGGGCCTGTTCCCCGCGGACGCCGTGCTCACCTGGAGAGGGCAGGAGTGGAGCATGGGCGGGGAGCTGACGCCGCGGGACCCGGCCAGCTTCTACCACGTCAGCAAGGTCCAGGACACTTTCAACGTCTACGAGGCATGCAAGTACTGGTGGCTCAGAAGCTACGACGTCATGCAGGGCGTCATCTTCGGCGTCCACACGGAGGAGGTCGCCGCGCACCCGGACCTACGCACACGGCTCGACGTGGATGAGTGGTTCGGCACGGTGATCAACAGGTTCGTCGCCCAGGCCGTGCTGGGCATCCCGTTGACTGTCTACGGGTCCGGGGAACAGATCCGGGGCTACCTTGCGCTGGAGGACGCCATGGAGTGCATGGTGCGGCTCCTATCTTCGCCCCCAGAGCCCGGACAGTATGACGTGGTGAACCAGCTCAGCCAGCTCTACAAGGTCAAGGAGCTCGCGGAGATCGTGGCCCGGGTGGGGAGCCGGAGACACGGGCTCACCGTCCGCATCCAGCGGGTGGAGAACCCCCGCATCGAGGCTGATGAACACCCCTTCCTGGTGGTCGCCAAGAAGCTGCGTGAGAACCTCGGGTACCAGCCTAAGACCCCGTTGGAGGTGGAGATCGACAGGATGTTCACCCTGCTCCTGCAGCCCAGGGTCCGCGGACGGCTGGAGTCCGTCAGGGACACCGTGTTCCCGAAGACGTGGTGGAGCGGGGAGCACAAGGAGACCATGACGCTGGAGGTCTACGAGCCGGGGACCCATGTAATGGCGGGCTACAGCCCAGACCTCGTGGTATCAGATCATGATGGAGACGAGTAGATGGAGATAAGCGACAGGGACTTCGACGAGAAGGTGCTCTCCTCAGAGAAGCCCGTGCTCCTGGAGTACTGGGCGTCGTGGTGCCCACCCTGCCACACAATTAAAAAGGTGCTCAAGAAGCTCGACGGAGAGGACACGTGGTTCAGGGTCGTCACCATCAACGTGGACCGGAACCTGGGTTACGCCTCAAAATACAGCGTGAAGGGGGTCCCGTGTTTCATGATCTTCAAGCAGGGTGAGCTCATCCACCGCGAGGTGGGCGCGAGATCAGAGAAACAGATACGCGCCATGCTCAACGAGCATATATGATTTAATAGTTATCTCAACGGGAATGGGACTCCGGTGCATAGTCACCCAGGAGACGGGCAAAGTTAGCGACTGAGCAGATACGCCGAGAGACGGCTTCAACTGGTTAGACCAAAGAACCATCCATAATTTTATCCAAAGTTATCGACAGATTAAGAGTGGTTTGTATGGGTAGGCTTGAGGATAAGGCTCTTGACTATGCGAGTAAGAAGCATAGGGGGCAGCTGGATGACCGTGGTAGACCCTACTTCTTCGCACACGTAATCCAGGTATATAATGTATTACAGGATGTTACTGATGATGAGGCTACCATCTGCGCAGGTTTACTACATGATGTCATCGAGGACACAGACACCACGTACGTGGAACTGGTACACGAGTTCACCAAGGAGATCGCAGACCTCGTCGTAGAGGTAACCCACGAAGGCATGGACTACCGAGACTACTATTTCCCGAGGCTGAAGAGCAGGAAAGCCATACTCATACAGTTCGCCGATCGACTCAGCAACATGTCACGGATGAGGTACTGGCCTGGCGACGTACAGCAGCGGTTTCTAGAGGACAGCGTGTTCTGGAGAACAGAGCCCGTGGAGGATGCCTAGTTGGGTCGGCTTGAGGATAAGGCCCTGGAGTTCGCCAGCATCAAGCATGAGGGTCAGCTTGACGACCAGGGCAGACCTTACTTCTTCGCCCACATCATCCAGGTATATAGCTTGTTGAAGGATGTGACTGAGGACGAGGAGACGCTGTGTGCAGGCATACTTCATGATACCCTAGAGGATACTGATACGACCTATGAGGAGCTGGTCCATGAGTTTAACAAGGTGATCGCCGATCTTGTCTTGGAGTTGACCTATCAGGGTGACAAGGAGACAGGGAGATATTTCCCATTACTGAACTCCCACAAAGCGATAATTGTGAAGTTCGCTGACAGGCTGAGCAACCTTGTCCGTATGGTGGATTGGCCTGGAGACTGGCAGCAGGGCTACCTACGGAACAGCGTATTCTGGCCAACAGATCCAAAAAAGAAACCCAAACAATAATTTTATCCACAATTAACTGTATCATTATTCAAGGCTGAGTAACTATCTGTCCACTCGGATCAGTTGTAAAAAATGTTCAGGAGGAAACTTGATGAAATACTATCCATCACGTTGGAGCTGGGAGAGAAAAACTCCCAAAGAGTTGAGTCTAGATCCGGATGAGATCAAGAAAGCGGTTGAGTGGGCGAAAACCCATGAGACTGAGTTCCCTGTGAACCTGATGCACCACATTAGGGGAAATAATAACAACAAGACGTGGGATGACGGTGAGGTGCTTGGGCCAACCAAGCCCCGGGCTGGTCCAAACGGCTTCATCATCAAGAACGGTTACATCGTCGCCGAGTGGGGCGACACGAAAAGAGTCGACATGACCTTCAGCGTAACCAAGAGCTACATCAGCACATGCGCAGGGCTAGCACTGGACCGAGGCTTGATCAAGGACATCAATGACCCAGTCCACAAATACGTCACAACGGGAGAGTTCGATAGTCCTCACAACAGGAAGATCACATGGCACCACATGCTTCAACAGACCAACGAGTGGGACGGCTCACTTTGGGGTAAGAACTACCGAGCAGCACCTCCCGAGGGAACGGCACGAGACCCAGAGGAACCGGGAACCGTCTATGAGTATAACGACACCAGAGTAAACGCTACAGCCCTCGCCCTCTTGCATGTCTGGAGAAACCCCTTGCCACAAGTACTGAAAAAATACATCATGGACCCAATAGAGGCGTCTAGCACCTGGAGATGGCATGGATACAGGAATAGTTGGATAGAACTAGACGGAGTTAAGGTGCAGTCTGTAAGTGGGGGAGGACACTGGGGAGGCGGCATGTGGATCAACAGTTATGATCAGGCACGCTTCGGCTTACTATGGCTCAACAATGGCAGGTGGAAAAAAGATCAGCTTCTCAGCGAGGGATACGTCAAGATGGCTACCGGTAAGGGTGACGTGAACCCGGTGTATGGGTACATGTGGTGGATGAACCCGGAGCGGTGGAGCAGTGGTCCAGATACCAGTTATAGCGGGATAGGAGCAGGCGGTAACTATGTGTGGTGTGACCCAGAGCATGACATATTGCTGATAACTCGTTGGATAGACCACAACGAGATCGATGGCATGATAAAACACATTATGAACGCGATATCGTAGAACATTAAATCCGGGTCAAAATACCTAAAAGATTACAAGGTTCTTTACCTATCCATAATCATATCCGCAGTAAACACTACAGGTAAATTTGATTGATTGTGAAGGACGAAAATGTTCCAAAATTCTTTATACCTTCATTATTCTTCTCACAATTAGCTACACGACCATCAGGAATACTCACAGGCTTCATCCTAATCGAAATTGGCCTGACTTTTAATACGACAGTTGGAGTCATGGGGCAACTATTCACAGCTTCATCCCTAATCGACATGATAAGTGCACCCATTCTCGCGGTGTTAAGCATCAAGATTAAACCAAAAACGCTTCTATTGACAGGAATCGTGTTAATAACAATCTCAGCCATAGGATGCTCAATATCCCCAACCTACCTCGCTATGCTATTTTCATACTGTTTGAACGGATTAGGAGTGGCGATGATAGCTCCCATGATTATGACTTTGATAGGTGAAAATCTGCCTCAAGAGAAAAGATCAGGGGCCATTGGATTAATTGTCGCTAGTACACCGATGCTTTCAACTATAACGGGATTAATAATCGGTAGAATCACGGGTTTTGGTTGGAGAACAGCTTACCTAATCTATGTTC
>DAOVEE010000157.1 GCA_030669135.1 Candidatus Bathyarchaeota archaeon
CAAGAGCGATGGCCGTCGTAAGCACCCTCGTGACGCCGCTGATGTTCGCCCCCAGCATGGTGGCGATCCCCAGTTCGGCGAAAGCCCTGTTGAAGCTGGACACCAGCGCCAGGCTGACGCCGCTGAACGCCTCCCTTACGATGGCTAGGGACGTGTCCGTCTCCGAGGCTCCGAGTGTACGGACCAAGTCCCGCAGCTCCTCGTCCTTGCTCTCGATGGCGCTCACCATGAAGCTCACCATTATCGGCAGTATGAGCGCCGCCTGCCCCAACGCCATCCCGGGAACCGTGTAGAGGAGCTGAAGCCACCCAAGAGGGCCACTCCTCGAGAACAATGTGAAGAGCAGCAAGCCCAGCGTGACCGTGGGCACCCCCACCATCGCGTTGAAGAAGAACCTCAGCGTCCGTCTACCGGGGAACTCACGCATCGCTATGAACACGCTCAGGGGGAGCCCCACGGCGGTCGCTAGGATGGTTGCGTAGCTGGCGGTCTGGAGGCTCCTGAGAGTTATCTCAAGGACGATCCGGTCACCAGAAACGATTAGCCTGAAGGCTTCTCCTATCCCCTCGACTATCGGTCTCCAGCTCATAGTGCATCCATCATAGGGTGAGTGATTTAATTGTTAACGGTATAGGCCCGCGGCTTCCTTCCTATACTGGGTCGGGCATTCGCTGCCGTCTATGTACGCATACTCCTCGACCCAGCCCGCTATCACGGAGTCGAGGTCCTCTAGCTCTGGCAGCCAGGGCTTGAAGAGGGTTGACCCGAACTCGTCTTCTCCGTAGGTCACCAGCATGGTCTGGACCTCGTCGGTGAGCAGGAACCTGAGGAACTCCATCGATCCCTCGAACATGCCCCGCGGGTTCGTGTCTGGGTCGCAGACTATTACGCTGTACACGTTCAGCGTGTCCTTACCAGAGTCCACGGCCTTCACCAACTCAATGTTGCCGTTCTTGTAGTTCTTCAGGTAGGTGGCGACGTCCGTGAGGGTGTAGGCCTCCTTCTCGTTGGCCAGCTGCAGCGTGGCGGTCATGCCCGCCCCCCCCGCTATGTACCAGGTGCCGGAGTCCTCCATGATCTCTGTCTTGATCTCGTCGAGGACGAGGCCCGTAGCCGCCCATAGGGCCTTCTCCTTCGAGTGGGTGCCTGAGTTGTCGCCCCTAGACACCCAGAGGGCGTTTCCCGCCTGTCCCTCCTCCCTGATCTTGAGCAGCGCACCGATGGGGTCCATTCCGGTTATCCCCGCAGGGTCAGCCTCCGGCCCCACGATGATGAAGAAGTTGTACGCGAATATCTTCCGGTTCACGCCGGACCCGGACTCCAGGAACCCCCGCTCCTGGCTGGGGCTGTGGACTAGGATCATGTCGGAGTCGCCGCGCTTCGCGGTCTCTATGGCTAGCCCCGTGCCCTGGGAGATGAAGCTCACATTGTACCCGGGATGGGTCTTCTCGAACATGGTTTTCAACTCGTCTAGGAGCCCTGTCTCGTACAGGCTGGTGGTGGAGGAGACTATAAGACTCTCCTTAGTCTGGGGCCTAGACATGTTCCAGTAGAGGCCCCCTGCTATCACTGCGACTAAGAGGAACGCTGCTATGAGCGCGTTCCTGTTGACTTTGAATCCTCCAATGTTGGACATGCCTAACAGATATTCGATGTGTTTATTTATGCATATCGTTTACTCGATATGATCGGCCATGCATAACAGTTTTCAGCAACCACGTATGATGAGATAGAGGCGAACAAACGCTTGAACCAGAACCTCGTCGACTCCTACGGCAGACCCATCAACAGCCTGAGGATCAGCCTAACCCAGCGCTGCAACTTCAACTGCTTCTTCTGCCACCAGGAGGGAGAGCACAACCCGGGCGAGGAGCTCACGGTGGACGAAATCGAGGCCTCCGTAAGCATCGCCGCCGAGCTCGGGATCACCAAGGTGAAGCTCACAGGAGGCGAGCCCCTGCTTAGGGATGACGTGGTCGAGGTAGTGCGACGCATATCCCCGCACGTCGAGGAGGTCTCCATGACCACCAACGCCAGTCTCCTAGAAGAGAAGGCGTGCAGCCTCAAGGAGGCCGGGCTCAGACGGGTGAACGTCAGCTTCCACACCCTCAACCCAGAGGGCTTCAAGGAGATAACGGGGTGCTCGGACGAAGACCTCGTTAGGAGGGGGGTCGAGGCAGCCTTGGGCTGCGGCCTCCACCCCGTGAAGCTCAACATGGTAGTTATGAAGGGAGTGAACGCCGACGAGATACCCGAGATGATCAGGTTCAGCAGGGAGACGGGCACCGTGCTGCAGCTCATCGAGTTCCAGGAGCTGGAGAACGGGGTAGAGTACTACGAGAAATACCACTACGACCTCAAGCCAGTCGAGGCCGAGCTGGAGAGGAAGGCCGTCAGGGTGGTGGAGAGGGAGCTCCACAGGCGCAGGGTCTACCACCTCGTGGACGGCGCCCAAGTGGAGGTGGTGCGCCCCATGCACAACAGCAGGTTCTGCGCCTACTGCACCCGGCTTAGGCTGACGAGCGACGGCCGCCTCAAGCCATGCCTCATGAGGGACGACAACCTTGTCCCCTTCGCTGAGCTTGTGAGGGCCGGGGAGCCGAGGGAGAGGCTCGTCGAGGCGTTCAGGGAGGCGGTGGCCCGCAGGGAGCCGTACTGGAGGGATTGATCTGTGAGGGTTAGGGTGAAGTACTTCGCCAGCTTCAGGGACATGACGGGGAAGACGGAGGAGACGCTGGATGTCCCTGAGGGGGTCACGGTGGAGGGGTTCAGGGAGCACGTCAAGGGGCTGTACGAGAAGATAGCGAGGAGGGACCAAGTGCTGGTCGCGGTAAACGGCGTCTTTATGCCCCTGAGGACTGTGGTAAGGGAGGGGGACGACGTGGCGTTCTTCCCCCCGGTGAGCGGTGGTTGAATTGATAAGGGTGCAGAGAGAGGACGTGGACATGGACGCAGTTCTAGAAGCTGTTAAGAGCATGAAGAGTGGCTGCGTCGTCAGCTTCTTCGGCACGGTGCGGGACACCTCGGAGGGGCGGAGCGTCCAGAGGATGAGCATAGAGGTGTACGAGGAAATGGCCGTCAAACAGCTGTCCATGATCAGGGACGAGGCGCTGGAACGGTTCGGCGTCCACGAGGTCGCGGTGGTGCACAGGTACGGCGACCTAGAGGTGGGAAACAACATAGTCTACATAGGCGTCTCTGCGGGCCACAGGGAGGAGGCGTTCCAGGCCTGCAGGTACGTCATCGACGAGCTGAAGGAGAGGGTGCCGCTGTGGAAGAAGGAGTACACCGCCGACGGAGAGGTCTGGGTGGAGGGAGATAGACGTGAGTGAGAGGGACCCGGTGCGCATGGTCGATATCTCCGGGAAGGATGTGGTTCACAGGGTGGCGACGGCCACCGGCAGGATATATCTGCGAAGGGAGACAGTCGACGCCGTGAGGGAAGGCAGGATCAGGAAAGGCGACCCGTTGACGGTTGCCGAGGTGGCGTCCATCCAAGCGGTGAAGAAGACGCCGGACCTCATACCGCTTTGCCACAACGTGCCCATCGGCGCCGTGGATACTTCGTTCAGGCTCGGCGAGTCCTACATCGAGGCGAAATGCAGGGTTTCGGCCATCTACAGGACAGGCGTAGAGATGGAGGCCCTGACAGGCGTCACCGTGGCGCTGCTCAACATCTGGGACATGGTTAAATATCTTGAGAAGGACTCGGACGGACAGTACCCCGACGCGAGGATCACAGATGTAAAGGTGACGGAGAAATGGAAGGAGAGATGACGAAAGACCACCTCAGAGACCAAGAAACCAAAACCTTCTTCGCGCTCCTCGTGACCAGCGACACCCGAACCATCGAGACGGACGAGACGGGCCGAATGGCCAAGATTCTGATCGAGGAGGCCGGGCACAGGGTTAGACTCTACGATCTAGTCCCTAACGACGCCTCAAAGATCAAGGGCTGGATCAAGAAATCCCTCGACAGCAGAGACGTGAGGGTGATAATCACCAGCGGAGGAACCGGGGTAGGGGCGAAGGACAAGACCGTCGACACGGTACAGGGGGTCTTCGAGAAGACCCTGCCAGGGTTTGGGGAGCACATGAGGAGGCTCAGCTACGATGAGGTGGGGCTGCCCGGCGTCTGGAGCCGATCCACGGCGGGTGTAGCCGGTGGCAAGCTCATCTTCTGTCTCCCCGGCTCGAAGGGGGCCGTGCGCACGGCGCTCGAGAAAATCATTCTGCCCGGTGTCGGGCACATGCTGTGGGAGCTGGATCGAGTTTGACGATGAAGCCATTCACTGAGCTCACCGACAGAGAGAACGCCGTCAAGCTTATCATGGACAACGTCAAGCCCATCAAACGCGTGGAGACGGTACCCC
>DAOVEE010000182.1 GCA_030669135.1 Candidatus Bathyarchaeota archaeon
CCCCTGTACCTTCCCCGGGATGGGTGGCTTATCTCGGGGTACTTCTCCACGTACTCTGGCTTCATGAGGGTGGTCCGGGCGAGGGTGTGGCCGTTGCTCATTATGCCGCTGTTTAGTCTCTCCTCGTACCTCACCGCGCCCCCGCTCCGGAGGCCGATTATCACGTCCCCCGGCTCTATATTGTCGCCTGTGATGAACTCGCTGAGCCTGGCGCGGCCGAAGATGGTGACGCAGACGTCCACGGTCCTTAGGAGGTCGGGGAGGTCGGCCGTCTCCCCGCCGGCGAACATCAACCCGACGCCCTCGGCCTTCAGTGTGTCGAGGCAATCGGCGAATCCCTCGGCCAGAGCCGTCAACAGGTGGAGCCTGTCGATCTCCAATGTGTTGAAGGCCACGTAGTCCACGAAGGTGACGGGGGCTGCGCCGACGCAGAGAAGGTCGTTCAGGTTCATGGCCAGCGCGTCCTGGGCCAGCCCCCTGAACCAGCCGGGGTCGCCGGTCTCCTTGTAATGTAGGTACGCCTGGATGGGCTTGCTCCCGGCGGAGTCCGTGTGCGTCACCAGCCCCGTCTCCGGGTCATCCGGGTCCAGCTGGACCACGCAGAAGGCGCCCGGGAAAAGGTTCTCTATCGAGTCCTTGAACCGGTCGATGCCCGGCTTCCTAACGTCCACCCCTAAGTCCCTGTACCGTGACATGGCTCCACCCCAATGGAGGTATACGGGGCGGACACGTTTTTTAGCTGTTCCCCTCGTCCAAGATTGATTCAAGCGTCGCTTGGTCCACCCTGAAAATCATGGTGTACGATACCTCGTACAGCGGCTCGAAGAGGCCGGGATAATATGTTTTAACCATCTCCAAGACGGGCTCGCCTCTATAATCCGTCTTGAGCCAGATGGTGACGTCGTTCTCCGACAGCCACTCAGCGTATGCGAATGGTTCATCTATGCCGTAGTAGTGAGGCGAGTAGTGGTTTCCCAGGAGGGTAATCGGCTCGACGCCCCACGTGTGCACGAGCCTATAGTTGATGGTGGGGTAGTCGCATACAATGGTTCCTCCACCGTAGAACCCGTATACGACGTCAGCGGAGATGAACGCCTCCTCCGTGTATGTCTGGTACCCGCCGTATGCCGGCAGGAAAAAGAGGTATGAGAGGAAGAAAAGGGCGGCCACGACGTGCCCCGGCCCAACCCTGAGCCCGGGGAAAGGTTTCTCCAGCGACGTATAGTAGAAATGCACAAGCACGGGTAGCCCGAGGGCCACTACCGGGTTCACCATCCTCAGCATAATCAGGAGGCTGAAGTGGTCTGACCCCAGGTATGTGAGGAATATGGGGGTCAGCACCACCGCGGAGGCCAAGAGGTAGAGCTGAGGCTGATACCTGAGCCACCGTCTCCGCGCCATCCGGGGCACCATGTACGCCGCCGTCGCCCCCAGCGACAGTATGACGATACCCGTGGGCTTGCGGGGCCATACGCTGAGCTTCCACCATATCCAGCTCAGCATGAGCCCTAGGAACGTTTTGCCCTGGTTGGCGGGCTCCCACCCCCCGAAGACGTTGTAGAGGCTCATGTAAAGCGGGTACAACGGGTTCCCCGTCTGGGTGTAGAGGTGGAAACCGAAGACCGCCATGACTACGAGCCAGCCAAACACGTAGGGCAGACTCTCCGTGTATAGGCGCTCACGTAGACAGTAGCCTAGCAACACGATGAAGCCCACAGCCATGAGCTCGGTTCGGCTGTGCCCAGCCAACGCCAACGCGACCCCCGACCAGAACGGGTTCTCCCTGATCGTGAGAAGCGACGCGAGAAGAAACGTCAGGGCAAGCGTGTCCTGCATGGCCACCACGTCGAACACAGCGGCAACAGGGAACACAGAGAAAAGCAGGCCCGAGACGAGGGCGGTCCGCTGAGAGTAGAACCTTTCCCCTATCCTGTAGACCAGAACCGAGTTCAGTCCACCTAGAACCGTGTTGAGAACCCTGTAGGGAAGGATCGAGGATGTCCTCAGGACCCCCATCAGGGCGGACTGGACCAGGTGGGGCACCATACCCCAGAAGTACTCACAGCCGTTGAGGTCCCAGAGCCGCCATCCGCTGAACCCTATCTTGAGGCTCAGGTAGCTGATCTGCCAGTGGTGATAGCTGTCCCAGTTCCAGTCCAAGGGGACGTACAGCCAGACCAGCAGCCGGGCAGCTAGAGCAGCGGCGAAAACGGCCAGATAAACCCTGCCCTCGACGAGCTCCTGTAGGCTGCGGCGGTCCCCCATCCATCTTTTAGATATTGTTGATGGTTAAATAAGTGTCGGGTAGGCTAGAGGAGGCTCTCTAGCTCAGGGTCCGTCTTCTGCAGCTCCCTGCAATGCTCCATGGTCTCGAAGGCCCGCCTGATGTGAGGTATGGTTATGCTGCCGCCGACGACGAGGGCCACGTTAAGGGCGTCGTGGAGCTCCTCGTCCGTGAAGCCCAGCTGGATACACCGTACGACGTGATAGGTGACACAGTCGTCACACCTGAGCACCATGCTCGTGGCGAGGCCCAGAAGCTCCAGAGTCTTCTCGTCCAGGTTATTCGGCTCGTAGGCGCGGCTGTCCAGCGCCCAGAAACGCTTCAGGCCCAGATGGCCGCAGCCCAGGATAGCCTCGTTCATCCTGTGCCTTAACTCGTTGAACTTCTCCAGGTTCTTCATGGGCTCCTTTGTTCCCTCTCGACGCTATAAGGTGTGGCTTCCCAGAGGAGGAATTTTATTCCGGAGCGACTATGATGGGGCGATGACGCGAATACGTGAAGATGACGAGGTGATCCTCCACCTGGACGCCAAACGCACCTACAAGGTGAAGGTGGAGGAAAGCAAACAGTTCCACACCCACAGAGGATTCATCGAGCTGGGCGACCTCGTGGACAAGCCCTACGGGATGGTGGTCACCAGCAGCCTGGGCGTCTCCTTCTACGCGTTGAAGCCCCTCATCAGGGACAGAGTCCTCAAGACCGACCGCAGGACACAGGTGCTGTACCCCAAGGACATCGGGTACATCCTTTTCCAGCTGGGCCTCGGCTCAGGCTGCAGGGTCCTGGAGGCGGGGACCGGCAGCGGCGCCCTCACCATGGCCCTCGCCGAGTCCGTGAGGCCCGAGGGGATGGTCATCACCTACGAGATCGTGGAGCGGCACATGAAGACCGCTCGCGGCAACATCGAGCGGTCGGGGCTCATGCTCTACGTGGATATGAGGCTAGGCGACGTCACGGAGGACATCCCGGAGGAGGACCTGGACGCAGTGGTGCTGGACATGGCGACGCCGTGGCTCGTGGTGCCCCACGCCTGGGAGGCGCTCGCCGGGAGCGGCGTCTTCCTATCGTTCAGCCCCACCATCGAGCAGGTGATGAAGACGGCGGAGGCGCTGAGGGCCCACCCGTTCATAGAAATA
>DAOVEE010000096.1 GCA_030669135.1 Candidatus Bathyarchaeota archaeon
GAGTGTCTAGGATAGGTCTAGCGAGGGGCAGCCGCTGCAGGGGGTCCCGTAAGTAGGGCAGGTGCGGCACCTGCTACCACAAGCCGCGACTTCGCCGTCCCTCTTCTCGTGACTGACCCTTATCTCAGTGGGCTTGATACACTCGACGTAGGTTAGCCTGGCCTTCACGCCTCCGAAGCTCGTCTCCGGGTGCTCCCCGACGTAGTCCGACCAGAACCTGCCGTCGTCATCGACGGCGAGCACGACGTACGCCTCAGCGCCAATGTTCCCCCAGAAGTGCACCTTGGGGCACTCCTTGAAACGCAGGGCGGCGGCCTCCGCCTCCTCTGGTGAGCCAAACCTCATCCAGAGCGCAGCAACATGGGTCATGGTTGTTGAGAGAAAGGCTTGGCGGTAAAAGGTTTACTCAGAAAGCCACTCGCTTCATTCCTTCAGCGTGAGGAAGATCAACGCCGTCGCGGCTAGAGTCGTAGCGGCTATCGAGGTGAAGGTGAAGCCGTACCCATAAGAGTCTATGAGGGCTCCGACGAGGGTTGTGGAGACCGCGCCCACCGTGTTACCGAACATGGTCACCGCGCCCAGCCCCGTCGCCTTAAGCCCTGACGGTAGGCTCGCCGTCGTCGACGCGTATATGATGGGGGAGAAAGAGTACAGTGTTAGCCCGAGCGCCACAAGGTTGACGGCCACGTACGAGCCGCCGGGGAGAGCCACGAGGGAAGCCAGAAACAAGGCGCTCAGCGTCGTCGCCCCGCATATGGAGGCGCGTCTCCCCGCCCTCTCCGCGACGAAGCCGCTGGAGACCTTGGCCAGTATCCCGGCCAGCGGCATAACAGCAGCGAGGAGACCCGCCGCCGCGACGTCCATCCCCCGGTACTCCACAAGGAACGACGGCGTGAACGTGAAAGCGGCCCTGAGCATAAGGTTGTAGACTCCGTGGGCGACCGCGAAGGGAAGCAGCATCCTCCAGTAATCCCTGATGCCGTTCCCCTCTCCCCCCCGCTCCTTGGGCTTCCTAGGCTCCTCCCTCATCAGGAGCAACGCCGCCCCTGACAGCGCGAACGCGGGGAGGCTCAAGACCAGGAACGCGGCCCTCCAGCTCCACACCGACAGTATGGAAACCGTCAACGGGAACGCCAGCGTGTTGCCGACGTTGGGCCCGGACTCGTTGAAGCCTATGGCCCTGCCCTGCCTGTCCCCGAACCTGTCGGAGAGCAGCGCGTTGGCCACGGGAAGGTGGACGCCCTGGAACAGCCCCACGAGGAGGCGGAGCGCGAAGATGTCGGTGAACCCCCTAGCCCACATGGTCGCGGCCGACGCTGCGCCGTACCCCAGCATGCTGGCGGCGAGCACCCGCCTCGGCCCGTACCTGTCGCTGAGGGTCCCCGCCGGCATCTTGACGACTATGTAGCCGATGAGGTAAGCCGTCTCGAGGAGCCCCGCCTGGGCGTGGCTCAGCCCCAGCTCGGAGGACAGCACGGGCAGTATGGGGGGTAGCACGCTCTTCACCAGGTATATGCTCACCCAGCCAAGCCACGTGATGAGAAGCACGGTGTACTCGTACCCCCACCAGCCCGGACGCAGCCCCATGGAGCCTTGATATGGGCTGGACAATAGTTATGGTCTTCGGTCCTCGATGACGTTAAGAGCGTCCACATGGATAGTGGTTCAATGGAAAGGAGAGCCACCGTCAGCGCCCTCACAGCCATACTCATATGGAGCAGCCTCGCCATTCTAGGCTCACGGCTAACCAACGTGCCCTCCCTCCTCCAGGTCGGCGCCGCCCTGCTGGTCAGCGGCCTCCTCAGCGCCCCCCGGTATAGAGAGTGGAGGCTCCCCGCAGGGACCTGGCTTTTGGGGATAGGAGGCATATTCGGGTACCACTTCCTCATATTCACTTCCTTCAAGTACGCCCCGGTGGTGGAGGCTAACCTCCTCAACTACCTGTGGCCCCTCCTCATAGTGGCTCTCTCCCCCGTGGTGCTCCCCGGGTACCCGCTGAGGCGGCACCACATCGTGGGGACGCTCACAGGGTTCGCCGGGGCGGCCCTCATAGTCACCGGGGGGAAGCTCAGCCTCAGCCCAGCCCACCTGCTGGGCTACCTGATGGCGGCAAGCGCCGCCCTCACTTGGGCCCTCTACTCCCTGCTCACCAAACGGGTTCCGCGGTTCCCCACGTCGGCCGTCGGCGGCTTCTGCGCCGTCTCGGGCACTATCTCCACCCTGCTCTACCTGGTAAGCGGATCAGGGGCGCTGTACTCGCCAAGCCCCGCCGAGTGGCTGTATATCGCCCTCCTCGGGCTGGGCCCCATGGGCGCCTCGTTCTTCCTGTGGGACTATTCAATGAAAGAAGGCGACCCCCGGATACTGGGCGCCCTGAGCTACCTGACGCCCACGCTGTCGACCCTCTGGCTGGTCCTGCTCGGCGGCCAATCCCTCACACCCGTCTCCGGCGTGGCGATGCTCCTGCTCGTGGCGGGCTCACTGATAGGCAGCCTGGACCTGCTCAGGGGACGCAGCCGGTGAGAAAAAGGTGGGTCAGCAGCTGTCGACGAGCTTCTGGACCCTGCGCTTGGCGTCCTTCATGATGTCCTTACCATGGGTGTAGATGAAGGCGTCGAAGTCGTAGTCGAGCAGCCTCCTCATCCCCCTGGTCGCCTGCTCCACGTCTAGGCAGTAACGCTCGGGCGGAGGCGTCAGGTTGCCCTCAGGGTCGCCGAAGATGGTGTCCCCGCCGATGATCGCCTTATGCTTACGCAGATAGTAGCTGCAGTTCCCCTCCGAGTGCCCCGGCACGTGGATCACCTCGATGCCGCCGCACACCGGCACTACCTCGCGGTCCTCTAGCCCTCCGACTTCGACGCCCGTGGCCTCCTTGATGAGGGGCGCCTCCAGTTTCTGCGACTTCACGGGGGCACCGGTGAGCTCCACCAGCCTGGGCAGGTTGTTGATGTGGTCACGGTGCTTGTGGGTGACGAGTATGAGCTTCACGTCCCCCCATTTCTTGCCTATGCCCTTGAGCTCGGCCTCTAGGTTCCCCACATGCTGCTCGGTCATCCCGCCGTCCATGAGGACTACACCCTCTCCGCAGTCCAGTATCCAGGACTCTAGGGAGTGGTTCTTCGCCTCGCTGTGATCTATGCTGTAGACTCCGTCAAGTATCTTGACCAACTAAACACCGGGAATCAATAGCCGGTTGGGCTTTTAACTGTCTCCACAAGCGAGGTTGGTCAAGACCCGGTGCTGCAGAGACATGGTGTATCATGTAAAAAAGATAAATGTTCTCTGTGAGTAGTCTAACCAGATGGATAAGGAATCCTACTCTGAATTAAGGAGGCACGTCGAAAAAATAAGGGTAGTCGATACCCATGAACACCTGCCCCCTGAGAAGGATCGGGTGAGCGAGGAGGTCGACGTGCTGGCCACCTTCTACCAGTACTACGCCTCCGCGGACCTCATCTCGGCCGGGATGCCCGAGGAAGAGTTTGTGAAGATCTGGGACACGTCGAGGAGCCTCGGCGAACGGTGGAAGATCTTCGAGCCCTGGTGGGAGAAGACGAGGAACACCGGCTACGCCAGAGCCCTGGAGACCGCTGCGAGGGGCCTCTACGGCGTCGACGGCATCTCCAAAGACACGTACGAGACCCTCTCGAAGAGGATGCAGGAGAGGAACAGGGAGGGGCTCTACCCTTGGGTGCTCAAGGAGAAATCCGGGATCGACGTCTCCATACTGGACACTGGCGTCTACGACGTCGACCGGAGCCTGTTCGCCCCCGTCCTTGAGTTCAACGAGATCCTCAGGGCGACCGACAGGACCGCCATCGAAGCCATTGGAAGGTCCATGGGCGGGCCCATACACACATTGAACGACCTGTGCAACGCGGTAAGGTCGAGGTTCGACCGACTCCAAGACAGTGTTGTCGGAGTGAAGATACCCACCGCATACAACCGTCCCCTCCTCTTCGAGAAGACCTCGTTCTCCACGGCCGAAGAGGCCTTCAACGAGATATTCAGGATGAGGCTGTTCAAGAGGGTCGAAGTACCGCCGAAAGGGGACAAGAGGGTTCCGGCGGACGTTGGAGCCGAGGAGCTGCTGCCCCTCCAAGACTACCTCGTCCACCTCATAGTCCAGGAAGCCGAGAGGAGGAGGCTGCCCATACAGATCCACACGGGCCTCCAGGAGGGGAACGAGAACATCGTCACCCACTCGAGGCCGACGCCCCTGGTCAACCTCTTCATGGAGTACAGGGACACCCAGTTCGACATCTTCCACGGCGGCTGGCCGTACTCCTCGGAGTTGGGAGCTCTCGCCAAGAACTTCCCCAACGTCTACATCGACATGTGCTGGATGCACATAATCAGTGACACCAGGGCCCGCTCCGCCCTCTCCGAGTGGCTCGACGAGGTCCCCGCCAACAAGATCATGGGCTTCGGCGGTGACTACGCCTTCATCGAGGGAGTATACGGTCACGCGGTCATCGCCAAGGAGAACATCACAAGGGTCCTGGCCTCGAAGGTGGACGACGGAGTCTATAGCCTCGACGAGGCGAAGAAATACGCTGGGTGGCTTCTACGGGATAACCCCATGAGGCTCTTCTTCCCCAAACGAGTATGAAGACATTCTCTTCTTCCCCAACACCTATTTTTTGAGGAACGGTGGCGTCGGGTAACTGTTTGAAGCCTTGCACGTAGAATGCTGGTGTAAACCGTTGAACCACTTTATTTAATATGAAGTCATAAGACCTACCTTGAGGCACCGAATGGATAGAATCCTTAAAACCGTCGTGGCTCTGCTGCTCCTAGTCATCGGCGTGAGTATTTTAAACACACCCGTCGAGCCGGCATCTCTGCACTATAAACTGTACCAGTACACCGAGACCGGTCCAGCCTCATGGGACCTCTTGTCCCCCGGTATATACCTCGGAGAATACACCCGCATTGGGCGAATCAACCCCATAGAGTTCCCCGTGTCCCACGAGGAGGGAGAGAAGACAGCCACCGAGTGGAGGTCCATCAAGAACGTGACTGGGGTCACGGGCTACGCTGCCTCAGTAAATGATCCAGACCGAGTGGTGTTGGTTGATCAGGGCATGAACCCGCTCTTCTACCCACCGCGACAGCAGAGCGACCTGTCGCTGAACTTCCTCTACCTGAACCGGGACGCGAAGGAAGTGCAGGTCGAGGGGGACCTGTATGAGTACACCGGGTGGGACGGCGAAGAATATCACGTGCTGAGGGTGAGCCACGTTAACCCCTACTGCGTGAAGCAGGACCCGGGGCCCTTGGACGAGAGACAGGTGGAGCTAACACCCGACCAGCCGTACTACTACGTAAACGATACGGCGAAGGTAACCATCCGTAACCATTCCTACGACTGGCTTCACACCGGGAGAGATATATCCCTCTTCTTGGACGTAGACGGGTCCTGGGTCGAGGTTCAGGGATACCCCGGCGACTACGGGATAACAGCTGAACTGCATCTGATCTTCCCAGGCACGTCGTGGAGCCACAAACTTCCCCTCTACCACTTAGAGCCGGGCGACTACAAGCTAGTCAAGGAAGTCTGGCACAGTAGGGGCCCACGCTTGGAGGCGTCCACCACATTTTCAGTGGTGGAGAAGCCCGTCTCCTACGCCAACTCCACCCACGTGTATGGGTTGAGGGCGGTCAACTTCACGCTGCCCACGGTGCCCAACCAGGTCCCAGTACCCAGGGTCACCCAGATACCGATCCCGAGAGCCGTCGCGGAGGAGATGGCGGTCAACGTCTTCGGCTTCGAGGCGCCCTACGAGGTCGAGGGACAGGTGAACCCCTCCATAAGGAAAGGCGACAGGCGCCTAGAGTTCACAACCCACTACGACATGCTGTATCACACCGACCCCGGCTCCTACAACGACTGGAGCGAATCGGAGGTCCTCCGGGCTGCGGAAAACTTCCTGTCGAAGCTTGAGCGATACTGGGTAGACCCGACCCCTCTCAACTATACGATAAAATCCGTGGGGCCCTCCCACATCTCATCGGGCTCGACATTCGGGACAACCATCCGAGAAGTGGCGGCGAGGTACCAGTTGACGCTAGGGGGAATCCCGATCTACGGGCCTGGCGCCGACTTCAAGATCAACGTCTGCAGGGGCGAGGTCTCTGGGTGCGAGATACGCAGACCCGTGGTGTCCATCGAGGAGTACGTGGACGTCACCGTGACGCCAAGGGAGGCCATACAATTGATGCTGCGGGGGGAGAGCGCCACCCCCGAGCTAGGGTTCGAAGTGATACAGATCCTTCCCCACGGCTCCGAGCTTACCATCAACGACGTCACCCTTGTCTACTACACAGGTACCCCAGGTAACCAAGACCGGCTTATACCCGTCTACGTGATAAGAGGCGTCGCCCACATTGATCCAGTGGTGTTCGGCGAGGAGACCTCCAGCTTCCACAAATACATATTCGCAACCGAGTATCGGCCAACGCCATAAGCTGACACGGTTTATTCGGGAGTGAGTGGCGCCGGGAAAGGGATTTAAACCCTGATTAACGCCGAGTTCTACCATGAAGATATCGAGAATCAACCCTGAATCTACATTACAGGCAATCCAAGCGACGTCGCAGATACACAAATAATATGATTCAATTAATCCTCCTAATATATGAATTATTTATTCCTGTTAATCTAACCCCTAAAAAGCATGCTTTCTACCAGTCTGGGCGCTGGCGCCGCAGTCCTCTGGATCATAAGTCCAGCGCATTAACCCCCCTCTAGGAATCATATGGAAGGAATTTTTATCCGTCGAAAGCCGTAAGTTACTGTAAAAAGGGCTTCTCCACTGCCAAGACTCAACCGGGACCTCTGGCTGCTGTTCGCGGCCAGCTTCATCATCGTCATCTCGATCCAGCTGATACAGCCCCTGTTCCCGCTCTTTCTCGACAGCCAGGGCGCCTCCGAGATGGAGATCAGCCTCGTCATCTCCATGGCCAGCCTCGCCACAACGGCACTGATGATCCCAGGCGGGTTCCT
>DAOVEE010000140.1 GCA_030669135.1 Candidatus Bathyarchaeota archaeon
AGGTGAAGCCCTCACGGTTCGCTGAGCACATCGGGGAGACGATGGAGAAGGACCCCCGAGTCGCGGAGGCTGTCCTAGGGAGACTGCCAGGATAATAAGGATGAAGAGACGAGCCCTGATCGTAGAGACCCGACACGGCCACGTATGCGCCAACGCCGGCGTCGACTTTTCCAACGTCGAGGACGGCTATATCACGCTGCTCCCTGTGGACCCTGACGCCTCCGCCAGAAAGATTAGAGAAGAGCTAGGGCAGATCATCGGCGTCAAGCCTGCGGTGATCATTACGGATACATGGGGGCGGGCCCGGCGTCTCGGGCAGGTCGACTTCGCGATAGGCGTCGCAGGTATGTCCCCGTTCAGGGACTACCGTGGCGAGCAGGACATGATGGGCCACACACTGCACGTTACCAACATCGCCGTCGTTGACGAGTTGGCGGCGGCCGCCGAGCTTGTGAAAGGTAAGGCCGAGGGCGTCCCCGTCGTGCTGGTCAGGGGCTATGACTACCCTGAGGGGGACGGCCGCGCTTCAGATCTCATAAGGCCCATCGAGGAGGACCTTTTCCGTTAAGGTAGCGCTTGACTATACCTGTATAGTAACAGTTTTAGCGAGCCGCACCTGAAATGAGATGATATCCTTGAACGACGAGGAGGATGCCATGACAGTCCGGAAGCGCTCCGCCGAGGACAGCGAGCTTGTCATAGATCTTGACGATGATCTCAGACGGTACCTCAGCTTCCTTGAACGCATCAAGCGCATCAAGAACAGGGAGGAGGCGGCGCTCGCGGCGCTCCGCATCTACAAGAAGCTGAACATGCATGACTGGCTCCCCTACGTCTACAGGAGCGGCACCGAGAGGCTCCTCATCGTCGACCATGGTACCTTCAACGACATATTGAGCACAATGTCTGAGTCACGTCTCTACGACGTGGCCAGGGCGACGGCGCTCAAGAGAAAGGTGCTTCGCTCCGCGGACCCGAACCTGAACCTCACAAGCGTCAACAACTGGAGCATCATACTCAGCGAGCTGGAGAACCTCGGCTGGGGGAGATTCACCAGGGACGGCAACGAGATAGTGGTGGAGTTCCTAGGCGTACCGCTGACCTTTCTCAGAGGCTACCTCGAGAGCCTCTTCAGGGTGGAGTTCCAGACCCACGTGGTTAGAGGGGGCGAGCTGATCATACTAAACCCCGTCTGAGTGTTCGGCGAAGACTCTACAGCCCCGTGCAGGGACACCTCTTGTATGGGCCGATCACGACGGTCACCTCCGTATACGATATGCCGTCGATGTTCAGCTCCTGCTCCAGGAACAATTTCAACTCTTCCATGTCCTTGAAGATGACCTCAACGAATAGATCCACGTTTCCCGTGGTCCTGTAGAGCACCTGGACATCAGGGTTATCCTGAAGGGGACCGACGACGTTCATGAGCTTGTTGGCGCTCACACGCAGCCCGATGAACGCCTTCACTATGCGGCCTATCCGATGGTAGTCGAGGAGGAGATTGAACTGTTTGATGATCCCCTCCTCTACCAACCGGTTGACGCGCTTCCGCACGGTGGCGTCGCTTACTTCGAGTTCATTCGCTATAGTACTGTATGGTTTCCGGGCGTTCTGGCTCAGGGATCTGATGATCCTCAGGTCAAGACGATCTAATGACATTTTCTCGTTTGTTTCCTGTTAAAAGAAGGTACATTTCTTGGATGGTTTTACTATTTTTGTACAATTTTTTTCATTCCTTCTTTTAAATATAATATGAAGAAAAACCTATTTATATGTCTCGTTTTCCAAACGAATAGTCCTATATCAGTAATGAAAAGGTATGTTTTTCCTGTATGAACTATACGAAATCCGTATTTTAGGTATTCCATTACTCATTTGTATGTGTCCTGTTCAGTATTATTGGAATGGAAATGAACTACAACGACTTTGTAAAACAGGTACCTAGGACCATGAGGGGGCCTCTATCCGAGAACCTGATAGATATAATCCTTGAAGGCGACGAGAGCCTCGCTATTCCGCCGTCCCTGGCGAAGACTATTCTCCACTACTGGCAGAGAGACCAGCTGGACAGCGAGGCGGGGCTAACCAACCTGCTGAAGGCGACCTTCGAGGCAGACCCCGAGAAAACCCTCAAGGTGATAAACACCTTCGATCTAAAGGAGCTCAGGGTGGCTCTCCAGCCAGCGTAGACGCCCACTGGGAGTAGAGCTGGATGAGGAGCTTCGGGATAGAGTTCGTGCCCATGGAGCTGTTCTGGAAGACTACATACTACACGATGCAGGCCGAGAAGCTGGGCTACGACAGCGTCTGGATTACCGACCACTTCAACAATAGGAACGTGTACGTCAGTCTGGCCTTCATCGCCAACTACACTGACAGGATCAAGATGGGTCCAGGGGTCACCAACCCATATCTTATCCACCCCGTCTACACCGCCCAGAGCGTGGCGTCCCTCAACGAGGTGGCGCCTGGACGCGTCATATGCGGCATAGGGGCGGGCGACAGGACGACGCTGGAGATGTTGGGCAAGAAGATGGTGTCCCCGCTACGCGCCATGAGGGAGTCAGTCGAGTTGATCAGGAGTCAGATGGCGAGGGAGAAGAGCGGCTACGATGGAAGAATGTTCTCGACGTCGGCCGGCGCCCGCTTCAACTTCAAGGTCAAGGGCGAGGTTCCCATATATATAGGGGCCCAGGGGCCCAAGATGCTGGAGCTGGCTGGCAAGATCGGCGACGGCGCCCTGATAAACGCCTCCCACCCGCGTGACATCGAGAGAGCCGTTTCACTAATCAAAACAGGCGCGGATAAGGCCGGTAGAAGCATGGAAGACATCGACGTCGCCGCGTACACGTCCTTCTCAGTGGCCGACGACAGGAAGAGCGCGAAGAAGAGCGTCGTCCCCGTGGTCGCGTACATCGTTGCAGGGAGTCCTCCCACGATACTTGAGCGGCACGGGATACCCGTCGAGAGCGCCGACAAGATCAGGAAGGATCTCACGGAACGTAACTGGGGGGAGGCCTTCGGCGCGGTCAACAGCGACATGATAGACGCATTCTCCATATGCGGTGCTCCCGACCAATGCGTGGAGCAGATCGACGAGTTATTCAAGACGGGTATAACCCACTTCATAACGGGCTCCCCGCTGGGGCCCAGCAAGAAGAAGTCGATCAACCTCTTCGGGAACGAGGTCATGCCCCACTTCAAGGAATCCTAGGGCACAGAAGACAGGGTCCAACTTTTTTTTCTCATGGTAAGTGAAGTCATGATGGCGACCCGCTGGGAGTTCGGCAGACACCCAGTGAAGGCCAAGTGAACGGTGTCCTCCACATTGCAACGGTCGAGTAAAACGTATAGCATACGCCGGCGTCTATCTATCCATGACCATCGAATACGATTTGTTGATCGAGAAAGCCTTGATCGTGGACGGGACCGGAGCCCCAGGCTATGAGGGGGAGCTCGCGACCAAGGGCGAGAGGATAGCGGCGATATCAAAGGAGAATATTGAAGGCGACGCCGCCAAGGTCATCGACGGCTCTGGGCACGTCGTTTCCCCGGGGT
This sequence comes from Candidatus Bathyarchaeota archaeon, assembly GCA_030669135.1. Taxonomy (GTDB): domain Archaea; phylum Thermoproteota; class Bathyarchaeia; order TCS64; family TCS64; genus RBG-16-57-9. Next base: position 3,559 of record DAOVEE010000140.1, read on the forward strand.
TCATCGACGTCCACAACCACGGCGACATAAGCATACTCCACTACCCACGGGCTGAGGGGTTCCTCCACCAGGGCATCACCACCTTCGTCGGTGGGCAGTGCGGCAACAGCCCCGGCCCCTTCGGGGACTGGATAGGCATGCCCTGGTTCCACAGCGACATCTACATGGACATCAACCCCGTGATGTACGGGAACGATTGGCTCATGCCCAGAGACGCCTTCAACAGGCGCCACAGGGAGGTCTACGGCTGGGAGATCGACTGGGGCACCATGGGCGGCTTCATGGAGCGCGTCGAGGCCAAGGACATAAGCCCCAACTACGCGCCCATGGTGGGCCACGGTGACGTCAGGAGCCTCGTGATGGGCCCCGACTACAAGCGGCACGCCACCGAGAAGGAGGTCGAGGAGATGGTGAGGCACACCGGGCAGGCAATGGAGGAGGGCTGCATAGGCCTCACCGTGGGGAGGGACTACGACCCCGGCATCTGGGCAAGCTTCGACGAAATACTCGCGTGCGCCAAGGAGGCCGCCAAGTACGGCGGCGTATACGCTAGCCACAGCCTCCGGACGGGGCACAGGAAGCCCAGGAGGCCAGGCGAGTTCCCTCCCATAAAGACCCTCGGCGTCCTAGAGGCCATAGACGTCGGCAGGAAGACAGGAATGCCCGTCCAAGTCTCCCACCTCGGCGTCCTCTACGACGTGGTCCCAAGCGACGACAGGAAGCTATCGAAGGCGGCGATAGACGCAACGTTGAAGATCATCGACGACGCCTTGGAGGAGGGTATAGACGTCCACTTCGACGAGATACCCAACCACCTGGTCGGCGGCGTCGGCACCTCCCCCTGGCTAGTCCACAACCTCAGGCCGTGGCTCAACATCGCGGGCACCCCAGAGCGGCTCGCAGAGGCGTTGATGATGCCTGACTTCAGAGAGGAGATCAAGGACAAGATAATGAGCGGCAGGTACTACAGGTTCAACCCCAACATCGACCGCTTCTGGGCGAAGAGCAAGGTAATCGTGGAGTGCAGAGAGGAAAGGTACCTGGAGAAGACGGTGCAGGAGATCGCCGAGGCGGAGGGCCTCGACCCGCTGGACGCGTTGATGGACGTACTCATGGCGGACCCCTACACCAAGGCTGTGCGGAGGGGCGACGACGACTGGGCGAAACTGGAGTTCTTCAAGCACCCCAACGCGATGATCGGCGTCGACAGCTTCGCCGTGGACGATAAACGGGAGAGCTGGTACAAGCCGCCCAGCTACCCCAACGAGAACAGCTACGGAGGCTTCGCCCGGTACCTGAGGAGGGCCGTGGTTGAGACAGACACCTTGACGCTGGAGGAGGCGGTTAGGAAGATCACCAGCAACCCAGCCTCCAAGTTCAAGCTCAAGGACCGTGGCGTGCTCAAGGAGGGGGCGTACGCGGACATCACGGTCTTCAACCCCGAAACCGTGACAGACAGAGGAGACCAGGTGGAGCCCAGGAGGTACGCAGGCGGGATACCTTACGTCGTCGTCAACGGTGAGCTTGTTATCGAGGACTCGAAGCACACGGGAAGGCTGCCGGGGAAGGTGCTCAGGAGAGAGTAACCCCTCCTTTTTTCTCGCTGAGTGACACTGCCTTTCGTT
>DAOVEE010000259.1 GCA_030669135.1 Candidatus Bathyarchaeota archaeon
CGCAGCTGCCCGTCAACAGACCGAAGGCCATGACCATGAACTACCAGAGGGACGGCTTCATGCGGACGATGACTGAACACGAGGGAAGCCCCAACTACTATCCGAACACGTTCGGTGGACCGGAGCCAGACATGGCGGCCAAGTGGCCTACATATGAGATAAAAGGCAAATGGGGCAGATACGCGTATGTTCACCCCAACAGCGACTATGTGCAGCCAGCCGCCCTCTACAACAAGGTGATGACGGACATCGACCGCGCCCACCTCGTCGGTAACATCGTCGAGCACCTGGGGAACGCCAAAAAAGATATACAGGTACGTCAGACCGTGTTGTTCTACAGGGTGGACCCAGATTACGGCACACGCGTAGCCGATGGCCTGGGGATCGACGTAGCGGAGATTAAAAGACTCGCCAATGATTAACACAACCTTTTTTCTTTAAATTCCGAAGCGCGCAAGCGTGATCGCAAGGTAAATGAATATACATGAATAATTAAATCAATCAACAAACTGAGTAATGAAATTCATTTATTCCTTGTTACTTGGAACTACGAAGGGTGTCATATTTTTTCCTTGGTTAGCATGTCACTTATACAACTTAAACTAAATGTTGAATAATAGAGAGTTAAAATTATCCGAAGAATGCGCCGAGGCTTGTCTGCTGGGGCCGCCCCACGAGGGCGTCGAAGCTCATGTTCAGGGCGTCCAGTAGTTGCTCGAAGGTGCTCTCCAGGTACTCCTCGTACTTCTTCAAGTCGACGTCCTTGGGCTTGGCGATGATGGCGGGGAGAACGCCGTCCTTCGTCACCACGTAGCTGATGATGTCGCCCTCGACTATCTCGTGTCCCAGCTCCACGAGCATCTTCCCCACCTTCACGTGCTGGGGGTTGGTCTCGTACCTGCTGAGGTCCTTGCCAAGCTGCATCTGGAACGCCACCTCGTCGATCCCGAAGTCCCGCTCCTTGAGCCGGCGGTGCACCTCCTCCACCAGCCCCTTGATGTCCTCCTTGGCCTGGGGGAGCTCCTCCTGCGTCTGGACGTTGCTCAGTATGGCGGTGAGCTCGTCGAACGCCGCCTTCAGTATGGGAGGTATGTGCCTCTTCTTCCCGGTGAGGCCCTTGATGTCCAGGCGGCCGTCCTTGTAGACCCCCAGATAGTTCTTCTTACGCTCGCTGAAGATGGCGTACCTGTACGTCTTCTCCACCTCCAGGTCGATGCCCAGCGCCTCGTCCGCCCACTCCATGAGGGCGTCCGTCTGCTCCCGGGTCGGGTGGTTCAGGAAAACGCTGTCAGTGTCCCCGTAGAGCACCTCGATGCCCAGCTCCTCGCTCTTCCGGCCGGCCTCCTCCATGGCGTACCGGCCCACAGCGGCGGTGCTCTCCGCCAGCGGCGGACAGTAAAGCGGGAAGCTCTCGGAGCCGAAGACGCCGTACGAGGCGTTCAGGAAAACCTTCAACGCCTGCTGGACCACGTGGTAGTACCGCCTCTCATCATCGCCTAGGCTCATGTCCCTGGCCTTGGGCTTGTACCAGAACACCCTGAGGTCGCGGAGGCTGCCGATGAGTTCGCTCGTCATGCCTGTCCTGTGGGTGCAGACCCAGTGCTGGGTCCCGGGAATCAGGTTGCTCTTACAGTCCTCGTGGCCGCATAGCAGCGTGTCGTAGCTTAGGTTCCAGTTCCTTATGGCTGACGGGTAGAGGCTCGCGAAGTCCACCACCGTGACGTCGAAGTGGATGCCGGGCTTCGGGTCCCTGACGATGGCGCCCTGATACTTCTTCCCCTTTATTATGGCCTCGGTGGTCGCGCCGCCCTTCGCCAGGATGATGTCCTGGGTGTTCGGTATCAGCCACCCCTTCTGGCGGTGGATCCACTCCATCATCGCGAGAATCCACCTGCTGACGCCGAGCCTGGACGTGTCCTCCAGGATGGTCTTGCTGATGCGCTGCAGCATCACCATGAGGTTCATCACCAGGTTGTTGTTGAACGAAGTCAACCGGTACGTGATGTACGCGTCCTGCATGCAGTACTCGCCCAGCTCCGCCATGGGCAGCTGGGACAGGTCCCCCACCTGGATCTTACCCTCGCCGAGTATGCCCACGGTGATCTTGTCGAGGCTGAACTCCCGGTACACGTTGCCGAAGGCGTAGCCCTGGATGCTGCGGTTCCTGAAGAACTGGTAGAG
>DAOVEE010000138.1 GCA_030669135.1 Candidatus Bathyarchaeota archaeon
AGTGCCTCCACCATGTGGACCGAGTTCGGGGGGACATAGTACGCTCTCCCTGTCTCAACCTCGGCCGCCTCCTCGTCTAGGACCAGCCTGCCGCCTCCCTCTAGGATGACGAACAGCTGGGGATACGGGTTGGCCTCCCCCGCCTCGTTGAGCACCGTCCCCCGTGGGACGTGGTACCAGCTGGAGCGCAGCCCACCCCAGTATACCAGGGGGATCGGGTGAGCGCCGTGGGCGTCGCCGGCGAACTCGGGGCTAAGCGTCTTCGACTTGACAAGCCCCGGGCTGAAGAAGAAGTTCATGAGCGGCTTGGCCTTCCTCCACGCCTCCAGCATCTTCGACGGGTCCGGGAACTCCAAGTTTATGGGTCTAACCTCTGAGGCCTTGGAGCGCCCGATGAGGGCGCCGAAGTCCGCCTCCCCCGCCAGCAGCCTCCTGAAGACGGTGCTCTCCATGGTGAGAATCACGTGGGGCTCATCCAGCCCGCTGGAGACGGTTATCTCTTCCCCGAGGACGATGGTGGAAGCTTCACCCGTGTCTGTGAGCCGGACCCCTACCCGGCTCTCGCCTTCCTTAGGCTTCAGCATCGAATGGTACAGCCTCGACTCATCCACGAACCTGTGAAGACCCTCGTTTAGCATGATACAGTTCACGTCGGATGTCTTTTAGAGGTTTACGGGATGAAGCGTCTAGACTTGTTCGTCGCCTACGACATGACAGATTTTATCTCGTCGTTGGCGCCTGTATACCCCATGACGGAGCCCCAGGGTGAACGCGAGGAGCAGTCCTTCGCCTTCGGCGGGCAGGCGCTCATAGAGGGGGTGATGATGCGGTCGCGCAGCCACCTGGTAATGTGCGTGAGGCGGCCCGACGGCGAGATAGCCACACACGCCCAGAAGGTGTCCTCGCTTACCCGGGGGAACCGCGTCCTAGGTCTCCCCGTGATCAGGGGGGTGGTGGCGATGCTCGAGGCCATGTACTGGGGCATGAAGGGAATCTTCCACTCCGCGGACGTGGCGCTTGAGGAGGAGCAGGAAGAGTTCGGGTTCAGCGACTACCTCCTCGTGCTGGCGCTGGTGGTGGTGATAAGCAGCGTCTTCATGGTGGTGCCTTTCGTGCTCACCAACTATCTGCACCTCGAGGGTTTCATGTTCAGCCTGGTGGAGGCTCTGGTGAGGCTCGCCATGTTCACGGGCTACCTATACGCTATCTCGAGGTGGGGGGAGATGCGCCGAGTACTCCAGTACCACGGGGCCGAGCATAAAGCCATCAACGCCTACGAGGCGGGGGCGGAGATGACGGTGGAGGAGGTAGCCGGGTACCCCAGGATACACCCCCGCTGCGGCACCAGCTTCCTGTTCATCGTGGTGCTCATCAGCGTGGTCGTCTTCAGCCTGATTCCATCGGAGAGCCTCGTGCTGAGGATAGCCTACAGGGTGCTGCTCATCCCGGTCCTGGCAGGCCTCTCCTTCGAGGTGCTGAGGCTCAGCGACAAATACCGGGACTCGGCCATAATAAGGCTGATGACTGTCCCCGGCTTGGCGTTCCAGAGGCTGACGACGAAGGAGCCCGAGCCTGACATGATCGATGTGGCGATCAGGGCGCTGGATGAGGTCAGGCGGCTGGAGGGGGCTCAGGGCGGAGAGTAAGCCGAGGGGGGTGACGGAGGAGCAGCTCCTTCAGGGGCCGCTCTCGGACGCCATGGCCCACGTGAGCCAGCTGTTGACGCTGAGGCGCCTCGCCGGTGCCCTCGGAGAACTTCATGTACGCTGACATCCGCGTGGGCGTCGTGGGGCCGGAGCAGCCTGACCCCGTGGCCCCCGACGAGTGACCCTGAAGCATATTAACTTGGTGAGCCCATACGCATCCAGTGATGTGTTTGAGTCACAGTCTTCTCAGGTTGAAGGGCCACGAGTACAGGGAGAGGGGCTACGACAAGGCGGTGCTCGCCGTGGGCGCCACGGAGTACCACGGGGACCACCTGCCGTACGGCACGGACACGCTGGTGGCGGAGCACCTCGCCCGCGAGGTGTCCGAGAGGGTGGAGGGGCTGCTGATGCTGCCCACCATCCCCATAGGTATGAGCGTCCACTACAGCAGCTTCCCCATAGCCATAACCCTCAGCACCGAGACCCTGATGCACGTCCTCACGGAGGTGTTCGAGTCGCTGACGAAGCACGGCGTCATGCGGCTCCTCATAGTCAACGGGCACGACGGCAACATACCGGCCATCGACGCGGCCTCCAGGGAGTACAGGACGCTGCACCCCGAGTTCAAGATCGCGGTGCTTGAGGCGTGGTGGGTCGCCGCCGGCCAGCTCGTCCCCGAGGGCACCTTCGAGGTCTGGGGTGGCATGGGCCACGCCGGCGAAGGCGAGACCAGCATGATGCTCCGGGTGGACCCGGGCCTCGTGGACATGGACAGGGCCAGGGGAGTGGTCCCGGACCTGCCGCCCCACGTCGAGGTGAAGTGGACCTTCGACGAGCTGACGCCCTACGGCGCCACAGGGGACCCGACTAAAGCGACGCGTAGGAAGGGAGAGCTCATGCACGATGCTCTGGTGAGTCTCCTCGTTGACTTCGTCACGAAGATGGATGAGAACAACTGGGAGATACGATAACGTAATAACTTTTTTTCATGTCATATGACGGCTGCCGTGGTCGATGGTTATCGGGGAAGGCTCTGGGAAGGCAGCTGATCTCCCCTTCTATAGATCAGAGCTTCGACACCTGTATGCGGCTCAGGGTCTCATCGATGACGAACCAAGCGAGGAGGGCTGCGATCAGGTTCAAACCGATGTTCAGCACGAAGAGGGACTCGACGCCGAGGAGGCTGCTCACCACCCCGGAGACGGCTGGGCCGGCGAAGGTGCCGAGGTCCCTTATCAGGCGGTAGAACCCGAAGGCCTTGCCCCGGGTCTCCTCGCTGGATATGTCGGCGACGATGGCGCTGGCGACCGGGTGGAAGAAGCCGCCGCCGAGCCCCAGCGCCAGGGTCGAGACGACGAGCATGGTCTTGGTCTTGAAGAGTAGTAGTAGGGCGTAGCTCATGGCTGTGACCAGCAGCCCCGCCGCCATGGGTGGCTTCCTCCCGACCCTGTCCGAGACGAAGCCCGAGACGAAGGAGGCGAACGCAGTGCTGCCTGACATCACCACGAACAGGGTGGGCAGGAACCCCGCGGGTATTCCCATGGTCAAGGTCGTGTAGAGCGGTATGACGGCGGTGAAGATGTTATGGGTGTACATGAACAGGAAGCCGCCGACCATGGCGACGAAATACTCCTTGCTGACGATGCCCCTCAGCCCGCCCAGATCGAGGAGCCTGGCGTCGACTTTGTTAGCCATGGTCTCCCGGAGTAGGAAGACGCAGATCGTTGAGCTTAGGAACATGAACGCCGTGGCCAACCCGAACACGGGCCTCATCCCCAGGGCCTCGGTCAGGGGCCCGCTCAGGTATGTGCCTATCAGCAGGCTGAAGCCGTTGACGGCCTCGTAGAGCCCCAGAGCCAGCGCCCTCCTGCCCGCCCCGGCGGCCTCCACGATGGCGGTCATCAAAGCGAGGAAGAAGAATGCCTGCCCCAGCCCGAATAGCACGAAGGCGGCCCCCAAGTGGAGACTGGACCTCGCCACGGTGACGACGAGGAGGCTCGCCGCCATGCTGACGGCGCCCAGAGACGACAGCCTTTTCCGCCCGTACCGGTCTGACAGGAAGCCGCTCACCGGCCCCATGGAGGCCTTCACGAGGCCTATCGTGGACATCAGGGCGCCCACGAGAAGATACGACGTCCCGACGAACTCGCTGGTGTAGAGGGACAGGAGCGGCTGTATGAGGCCGTATCCGATGAACATGGACGACAGCGCAGCCGCGTACCTAGCCACCCGGCCTATGAAGACGCGGTCCTCCTCGTTCAACGTTTTCTCTTAAAGACCGTCCTTCGACGGGAAAAGAGTATTGGCGCCCCGGTGGGGCCCGCATCAAAATGGAAGACTTTCAATAAGAATAGTCATGACCTGTAGGAGGCCATGACATCGTCGCTGAACTTCCTCATGGAGTCCTTCCAGTCGTCCCTGGGGAAAGCGACGGCGTAGATGGAGGCCCCGAACTCCTCCGCCGCCTCGATGCCTCGGAGGCACGCGTCCGAGCTGTAGCTCCAGGCACCCATATCCCCTATCATGAACTCGATTTCGTTGACCCTCCCCGCGTCTTCCGCGGCGCTGAGCACCGTCTCCTTGATCCAGTCCCGGTTTTGAGACATCCACGGAGGTATGAAGCAGATGTCCCCGTATCTGCCGGTCAGCCTCAGCATGCGTTTCCCTGAGCTGCCGAACAGCAGCCGCGGGTAGGGTTTCTGCAGGGGCTTCGGGTCAAGCACGGCGCCCTCGATTTCATAGTGCTTGCTTTTATGTGTGACCTCGGGCTCGGTCCACAGCCTGAGGATGATGTCGAGGGCTTCATGGGTCTTGTCCACCCGCTCCTTGGTGTCTAGCCATTCGCTGTAGCCGTCGAACTCCACCTTGCTCCACCCCGCGCCGACGCCCAGCACGACCCTGCCGCCTGAGAGCACGTCGAGGGTGGTGAGCCGTTTAGCCAGCACGCCGGGGTGCCTGAACGGCAGCGGCGACACGAGGGTGCCCAGCCTTATCCGCTCGGTCTTCCCGGCGAGGTAGGTGAGGGTGGTCCACGTTTCCAGGGTCCTGTAGGGGTGCGGCATGCTGTGCCCTATCTCGCTGCCCCACATGTAGTGGTCCGGCATCAGCGCGCCGTCCAGCCCGAGCTTGTCGGCCTCAATGATGGCCCCGGTTATGTGCTCCACGTTGTCATAGAGGTTCCCGAGACCCGTCAAGTAGAACTTCAATTGGAATCATGAAGACAAGTGAACCATCTTTTAAAAACCGAGTGAATTCTTCGACGGCTAGAGATAATAACAGGGGCTGCTCATCTTGTCCAGATGTTCGATGAGTTCGTCTAGACCACCGGCAGCAACGAAGAGACCCAAGGAGATCACCGTCCACGAAGACACTCGCGTCGATAACTACTACTGGTTGCGAGAGAAGACGAGCCCTGAGGTAATCACGTACCTTGAGGCTGAGAACAGGTACACGGCACAGGTGATGAAGCACACGGAGGGCCTCCAGCGGCGGCTCTACGACGAGATGGTGGGCAGGATACAGGAGACCGACACCAGCGCCCCCGTCAGGTACGGCGACTACCTCTACTACACCCGCACC
>DAOVEE010000200.1 GCA_030669135.1 Candidatus Bathyarchaeota archaeon
CGTTGATGAGCCTTAACGCCGTTATGATCAGGGTATTCATGGTATCAACGTTAGCTAATATGTATAATGATATAATATATAATCTTTAATAGCCAAAACTAGTGAAATATGGTAAGATTATTAAAAAAATATATTGTGGTACACAACTCAACCTATGGGATATGAGGGATTGAAAATATGAAGCTTAAATCAGCATATTTGTAATGGAGGGAAAATAAAAAAAATATAAAAAGTAGGTAAATATGATTGTGCGTGTTGAGTAGAAATAACCGTATCTTTATTCTAGTGTGTTTAAAGTCGTTAATCATGAATATCGGCTGCAAGTTAATAGACGCCATAAAATTCGAGTAGGACCAGAATTAATTGTGAGGGTGCTGTGCCTGCTTTTGTTGCACGTCTCATTTCTTTACTTTGGTGATGTAGACGGTGCCGTCTTTGGTGGCCACCCACCTCAACACATCTCCGTCACCCAGCTCAAGGAACCTGAACACACATGATGGGACCGTTGTTCTCCTCCTGTACCCCCTCACAGTTATGTGGGTCTCCTCCATACAGACTACGTCGTCGATGTCTACCTCAGGCATGGATAATATACATATACAGTATGTATATGGTTTGCTATGCGGCGGTGGCTGAGAACAACCCAAACCAGCAGAGGGACGGCGTTGTTCCCCTACCTTTTTAAAAACCCAAGAACATCACTGGTGGTAAGAGGCGTTAAAGATGACTGGGAAAAACCCCTCTGAAAGGAAGGAGCTGATCCCCAAGGAGAGCTTCAGCGAGTGGTACGACAACGTCCTGCTTGAGGCTAAGATCGCCGACGACAGGTACCCCGTGAAGGGGTTCACCGTCTACACGGGGTGGGGTTTCAGCGTAGCTAAACGCATCATAGCGATGCTTGAGGAAGGTCTTGAAGCCAACGGCAACGAGCCGATGCAGTTCCCAGTCGTCATACCGGAGGACTCGTTCAAGAAAGAGGAGGACCACATCGAAGGCTTCGCCGGAGAGGTCTTCTGGATCACCCACGCAGGCGAGAACGAGCTGGACCGCCGCCTCATACTGAGGCCGACCAGCGAGACGGCCATCTACCCCATGTTCAAGCTGTGGCTCAGGAGCCACCAGGACCTGCCCATTAAGATGCATCAGACCTGCAACGTCTACAGGTACGAGACCAAGGCCACCCGCCCCCTCTACCGTGGACGCGAGTTCCTGTGGAACGAGGGCCACACGGCCCACGTGAGCTACGAGGACGCCGAGGAGGAGGTCAAGGCCGCAGCCAAGATATACCGGAGCGTCTACGACAGGCTCGGCCTCAGCTACATCACGCTGAAGCGACCTGACTTCGACAAGTTCGCGGGAGCCGACTACAGCATCGCGTTCGACACGTGGAACCCGGACGGCAAGGTCAACCAGATAGGCACGGTGCACCATCTGGGCTATAACTTCGCCAAGGCGTTCGAGCTCACATACGAGGACGCGAACGGGGAGCAGGCTTACGCCACGACGACATGCTACGGAATGGGATTCGGCCGCACCCTGGCGGCCACTATAGCCCACCACGGCGACGACCACGGCCTCGTGCTGCCCCCCGCCGTAGCCCCCAAGCAGGTTGTGATAATACCCATCCTGTTCAAGGGAAAGGAGGAGCAGGCGACCTCCTACGCCGAGGAGCTATACGGCAAGCTCACGGACGCAGGCGTCAGGGCCGTGCTGGACGACGACCCCAGGTTCAACCCGGGAGACAAGTACTACAGGTGGGAGATGTACGGCGTCCCGCTGCGGCTGGAGGTGGGGCCCAAGGAGGCCAAGGACAGGAAAGCCACCCTGGTGCGCAGAGACACCTTCGAGAAGACCCTCGTGCTCGAGTCAGAGCTAGTCGAGAAGGTGCATGAGCTGTTCGACGCCATATTCATGAACCTCAGAGACAAAGACAAGGCCAAGCTCGAAAGCCTCATCATGGACGCCTACGACATGGATCAGCTCAGGGTCTACATGGAGTCACGCATGATCGTCAGGGTCAACTGGTGCGGCGACCCCGACTGCGCCTTCAACATAAAGGACCAGGTGTCCGGAGAGATCAGGGGAACCAGGTGGGACGAGGAAGAGAAGCCCACAGGCAGCTGCGTCATGTGCGGCGACCAGGGAAAGTACGTCGCCTACGTCTCCAGGACCTACTAGACCCTTATCTTCATGCCGTCGAAGGCGTTCTCCTGGCCTGCGGCCTCCACTATCTCTCTGTAAGGCTGTTCATCATCTAGCACAGGGTTCGTGTGGTTGAAGTGGGTGTAGATCACCCTCCCGACATCAACCCCTGACAGTATTTTCACCGCCTCCTCTTGCGGTACGTGGCCCAACTGGTAGCTGGTGACGGGTATGCCGCTGACTCTCTGCAGCTCGTCATTCCACCAGAAGGTGGCGTCCACGAGGAACACGTCGGCCCCCTCAAGCCATGAGAGGACCTTCCCGTCCAATAGCCCGATGTCCGGGGCGTACACGGCCCTTCCGCCGCCGTGGCTGATCTCGTAGGCGTAGGTGCTGCTGGGGTACCTCCTGCCGCCGGGGAGCACCTGGGTGTGCCTCACCTCGAAGCCTTTGATCTCTATGCCCCCTAGCCTCGTAATTGTCTCGCCCGTTATCAGCTTCACCGGATTGACGTAGTCCTTGGCCAGCCTCCCCAGCTCGCCGAAGTAGTTGGGGTTGTCCTCTGAGCCGAAGAGGAAGTCTATGAGGTCCGGAGGCCCGTACAGGGGCAGCTCGAAGCTCTTCCCGGTGCAGAACTCTGCGACGCCCACCGTGTGATCTGCGTGCCCGTGGGTCAGGAAAACTGAGTCCAGCCTGGACTCCCTGTGGGTCTTCCCCGCCCTCTCGGGCCGGGGCGTTAGGCCATGCGTCTCCAGCTGTGTCTTGAGGTCGTGGCCGGCGTCTATGAGGATGTACCTGTCTCCGTCGTCCGTCACGGCTATCGATGATCGGGTTCTCCTGAGGGACGGGTCCCTCCGCGCGGCCGCACAGTTGGGGCACGTGCAGTCCCACTCGGGAA
>DAOVEE010000264.1 GCA_030669135.1 Candidatus Bathyarchaeota archaeon
GGGGGCTGGAGTTGGGGTCGGTGGCGCTCCTCGTGTCCCTCTTGGTGCTCAACGTGGTCCTCTTCTACATAGAGCAGTTCTCGACTATCATAACGGCGGTGTACCAGTACGTCACGCTACAGGGGCTGTACTACTATCAGAGGAAGCACCTGCCGAGAAAAAAGTGAGGGTCATTCCAGCTTGTGGCCGCAGTGATTACAGAACTTACCTAGGTCTATGACCGGCTGACCGCACTGAGGGCAGAACCTCTGACCCTGAGCCGGGGGCTCGGCCTCGCCCTTATCTTCCCTCCGCTCCTCGATGGTCTCCTTGGCCGCGTCTATCCCTTTGCCGGCTAACTCGGCTCCTTGCTTGATGCCCCGGCGGGCGAGCCTGAACGCGGCGCCGAGCCCCTTTTTAGCGGTCTCCACGCCCTTCTCTACCCCCTTCTCGATGTCCTCCCTGTCGACGTCTCCGATTATACCCTTCCTAGGTGGCGGCGTGTCGCTTTCACTGGAGGTCGGCGGCTGGGGCTCAGTCTGCGTCTCGGTAGATGTAGACTCTTGCTCGTTGCGTGCCCCGCAGGCAGGGCAGAACTTCTGGTGGTCCTCGATCTCGGACCCGCAGTTAGTGCAGAACGGCATATGTATCCAAAGAGACCCCGTGTAGAGAGACGTTTAAGATTATCCCTAACCCCGGATGAGCCTCTCGAAGTAGTCCACTATGAGCTCGTGGATCTTTATCCCCGTTGTGTTCATGAGCGCCTTGTAGCCTGGGAAACAGTTGGCCTCCAGCACGAAGGGCTCGCCGTCGTCACGGGGCAGGACGTCCAGACCCGTGATCTTCAGCCCCGCGGCGTCGGCAACCTTCACGGCCAACTCGTCGTAGACGGGGTCCGTGAACGGCTCGGCTGAGGCCCCGACGGCGACGTTGTACCTGAAGTCCTCTGGGTTCGAACGCTTCTCCCTGCCCACCACCTCGCCGTCTATGACGAAGAGCCTTATGTCGTAGCCCTGGTTGGGTATGAACTCCTGCAGGTAGAACACGCCCTCGCCGTGGCTGCGGGTGTACCAAACTAGGAACTGGAGGAGGTCCTCGCGGCTCCGTATCCTGCTGAGCTTCATGACGCCGACACCCCTGGCCAGACAGATGGGCTTGAGGACGACCTCCCGCCCTTCCTCCAGCAGCCTCTCGGCGAACCCGTAAGCCTTCTCGACGTTCTCCGTTATCATGGTCTCGGGGTGCGGCAGCCCCAGCCTGCTCAGCTGCAGCGAGAGATGCTCCTTCGAGTAGGGGAGCATGCTCTCCACGGGGTTTATCACGGTGGCGTTCTCGTCGAGCCTCCTCAGTATCAGGAACCTGTGCAGCAGCTCGAAGGTGGTGCCCCTGTGAAGCATGTTGCTGGGAACGTACACCAGGTCGTAGTCGGGGTCGTAGTCAGGCAGCGATATGTCCCACGGCGCCTTGTAGTCAATATCTATGCCCCTGTCTACTAGCTCCCGGCGGACCAGCTGGGTCTCGCCGGTGTTCGGGTTGTCGGTGAAGATGAGGACGCTCATCTGGTCTCCATCATCGAGGGTGTCGCATCCATTTATATTCGTGTCGGGTGAGGGGACGCGTCGCGTCGAGGGTATGCAAACCTCTGAACGCGTATGCCCATCAAGAGATTCTGATCAAATTCTGTATTAAACTTGAAAAACCGTTTAAAACCTAGTCGGGGACACCTTTAAAAAGGAGACCCGCCTCCAAGATAGAAGAAGTCTACTAGGTAGATGTCAACCCAATGTCGCTGAGTATAAGTAGCAAGACCCCGGTCAGGATGCCCGTGAGCCCACTCCAAGTGCTGCTCATGATACAGCTCGACGGCAGCCCCAAGTACGGCTACGAGATGCTCAAGACCCTGAAGGATGAGTTCGACGGCGTGTGGGAGCCCAAGACGGGCACCGTCTACCCTGCCCTCAAGAGCCTCGCGAGGAAGGGCTTCGTGGAGACCGAGGAGAGGGACGGGACCGAGTACTACCACATAACGGAGAAGGGGAGGAAACTCTTCCCCGAGTTGGAGAAGCACTTCGCAGACTCCCTCGGCTTCACCGTCAACTACCTCGCCGTCCTCTTCAAATGGATGTCCAAGGAGATGAAGCAGGGCGCCCTCAG
>DAOVEE010000201.1 GCA_030669135.1 Candidatus Bathyarchaeota archaeon
TCAAGTACGACGTCGAAAAAAAGCCTTTCTACAGCGTCTTCCAGTTCTACGAGACCAGCAAAGGCACCCGCTACGTCCCCAGAGGCGGAGGCGGCAGAGACCTCGACAAGGTGAAACGGCAGCTGGAGAGAATCACCGGAGCAAAACGACAGGCCGAGTGACGCCACAGACGATGTGAAAACGGGGCACCCCATGGTTAAACGACGACTCTCTTGAAACACTTCACCCATGAAAGTAAATGGATATCGACAACCTCAAGAAGCATACACCGAACGCTGAATTCGTCTGCAGGGCGTTGATCCCCAACTGGGAGGTCCAGTTCAACTACTACAGCAAGAACTACATGGGCGGCTGCACAGGCATCGAGCCAGCCCTCAACAAGCTCGTCAGGGGAGCCGTCTACGAGATACCGCCGGACGAGATGGAGCACCTCGATACAGTAGAGAGAGTACCCAACGGCACCTACTACAGGCACCCCATAATGGTCGTAAGCGAGGCTGGGGAACTCATGCTCGCCCACGTATACCGCACCACCAACCCCCAAGGCCCCTTCAAACCCACTAAAAAATACCTCAAGTACATGGTGGACGGAGCCAAGGCCCTGGGCCTCCCACAGGAATACGTCGCCTGGTTCGAGGAACAGGAAACCATCGACTAGACAGCCAGAGACGAGAAAACCCCTATAAAGAAGCCTCGCTGTTTTACCCCGAACAGATTTGAAGGCACTCGTCGTCTACGGGACGCGCTGGGGAGGCACCGCCGGGGTCGCCGAGAGGATCGGCGACACCCTCAGACGTGAAGGTTACACGGTCGACGTAGCCAGCGCCAAGGACCATCCGCCCAGCCCGGACGCCTACGGCCTCGTCGTAGTCGGCAGCGGCATAAGCGCCGGCAGATGGACCAAGGAAGCAGCTGGCTACCTCAAGAAGAACAACGTCGCCCTCAGAGAGAGACGGACGGCCCTCTTCGCCAGCTGCAGATCAGGCGGCGAAGAAGAACTACGGGAACAGGGAAGACAGGAATACCTTGTCAAGGTCGCCGAGAAGAACGGCCTGAGCCCCGTCGCCTATGGGCTCTTCGGCGGATTAATCGACTTCACCAAGAGCCACGGCCTCCTCGGCAACATCATGCTCAACGTCGCCAAGAAGGAGCTCCGGGAGAAGGGCGTCGACATCAGCAAGCCCTACGACTTCCGCGACTGGACACAGATCGAGGCGTGGACCCAAGAGATCGCAGAGGAATGATGCCCGGCACACCTTCCACTAGGCCATAACATCCCGTTTATATCCCACTCCACGCATTTCTCCCTGAGTTGAAGCCCCGGGACATCCTCCTCACCGCCGTCAACGGCCTCAACGAACGTAAGTTCAGGCTCGGCCTCAACGTCCTGGGCATACTCATAGGCATCGCCGCCGTCACGGGCCTCGTAAGCATCACCCAGGGCCTCACCGAGGAGGTGGGCGGCCAACTCGAGATGTTCGGCTCCAACAACGTCATGGTCGTACCATTCAGGATCCAGCCCGGCCGCGGCCTCGTCGGCGAGTCCTTCAACTGGCGCGACATCCAGATCCTAGAGAAGACGCCCCACGTCAGGTACCTCACCCCCATCGTCGGCAGCAAGCTAGCCAGCCACACCGTCAGGGGTGAGACCTACGTCTGTAACGTCTTCGGCGCCGAGCCCATCTACTTCGACATATTCAAGTACTACGAGATGGCTGACGGCAGGGCCCTCGTCCAGAGCGACAAGGCCGCCGTCGTCCTGGGCCACCTCGTCGCCCAGCCCAGCGGCGAGGATAAGCCCATATACGAGGTCGGGGACAGGATCACCCTCACCTTCATGGTCAAGAGTCAGGAGAAGAAGGTCACCCTCAGGGTCGTCGGCGTTATGGCGGAGGTGGGCGGCACCTTCGGCAGCGAGGACGACAACAGCGTCGTCATCCCCTTCAGGGAGGCCCAGCAGATATTCGAGTCAGGCAGCAGCGTCGACTACGTCGCCCTCGCCGTCGACACCGTCGAGAACGTTGACGCCGTCGTGGAGCACATCGAGGACGCGTTCGGCGACGATGTCATGGTCATGAGCTTCGAGATGGTCCAGGAGCAGGTGGGCCAGATACTGGGCACCCTCGAGGCGGTGCTCGGCGGCATCGCGGCCATCAGCCTCATAGTGGCGGGGGTAGGCATCATCAACACCATGACCATAAGCGTCATGGAGCGGACACGCGAGATAGGCATACTCAAGGCCATCGGCGGCAAGAGCAGCGACATCCTCTACCTCTTCCTCAGCGAAGCAACCATAACGGGCATCATGGGCGGCGTAGCCGGCGCAGCCTTCGGGTTCGTACTCGGAAGACTCGTCGGAGGCTACATAGGGCTCCCCGTCTCCACGTCCCCTGCCCTGGGCCTGGCCGTCGTCGGGTTCGCCGTGGTCACCTCCGTCCTCGCAGGGCTGTACCCCGCGTGGAGAGCCGCCGGCATGAACCCCGTCGACGCCCTAAGGTATGAGTGAGGGGGCAACCTGAAGCCGGCTTCAAACAGGACACAACGTGTATACGGGGGACGTGTGTCGTCTTGAGGCCTCGGTTACCCGGTGCTCTCGTAGAGGTCCACCAGCACCTCAACCAGCTCGTCCTCGGTCCCAAGCCCCGACACCGCCAGCGGTATGCCCTCGTGGGTCGCCAACTGGATCGCCAGCGGGTCCAGCTCCCCCTCCAGCCCGTGGAGCACTATGACCCGGGGCTTGAAGGGGCTGATCTTCACCGCGATCATGGGCGACCTGCCCCGGCTGACGCCGCTGAACACCAGGGCCCTCTCGCTGGTGGTGCCGAAGATCCTGTAGAAGTCGAGGCCGCTGAGCATCTGTATCGCCTTGATGCTGTCCACGATGGTGTACCCGAACACGTTCTGATCCAGCCGCTCATGCCCCGCGTAGATCGTTCCCTCGACGGCCTCCACGATTTCCGCGACGCTCACGGGCGCCATGAACTCCCGGATGTCGATGAACATGTCGCTGGGGTCCAACGTGATCCTGCTCAGCT
>DAOVEE010000050.1 GCA_030669135.1 Candidatus Bathyarchaeota archaeon
CGTCTTGACACTGCAGAACGGCCTCGGGAACCTCGAAGCCATCACCGAAGTGGTCGGCGCAGGCAGGGCCCTCGGGGGCACGACCTCCCACGGCTCAACGCTGGTGGGGCCCGGTGAGATACGTCACGCCGGCGTAGGCCCCACCGTGATAGGGGTGCTTGACAGGGGCTCCCGGAGCATGGCGGAGAAGATAGCCGAAACGTTCAACGATGCCGGCCTCCAGACCCGGGTCAGCGGCGACGTGAGAAGCGACATCTGGGGCAAGGTGCTCGTGAACCTCGGCATCAACGCGTTAACGGCCCTCACAGGCCTACGGAACGGCCAGCTCCTCGCCGTGCCGGAGCTAAGACGCCTCATACGCCTCGCGGTGGAGGAGGGCATCAGGGTGGCCGAGGCCGACGGCGTCGACTTGAGCATAATTGACCACGTCGCCCATGTTTATGAGGTGGCCGAGGCGACGGGAGCCAACCGCTCCTCGATGTTGCAGGACGTGGATAGGGGGCGAAGGACCGAGATAGACGCCCTCAACGGCGCGGTCGTGGGACTCGGGGAGAAACTGGGGGTGGAAACCCCCGTGAACCGGGCTTTGACCGCCTTGGTCAAGGGGCTGGAGCACGGGGCTAGTCTCTGAGGTTGACCGGGTAGACGCCGTCTGGGACGTTCATGTACTGGAAGACGCTGAGGTCGGCGGGGCACTGGCCGGGGGCGTCGATTATGATGATCTCCTCCCCGATAGCCTCGTAGACCGCCCTGAAGTGGGTCTTACTCTTGCTGACGATGATGTCGAAGTCCTCCGGCCTGTACCCGAACTGCTTGATGGGGTCGTCGTCGATGAGGCTCGACATGCGGCTTATCACCTGGAGCCAGACGCCGCCCACCTGCAATATGCCGGTGGGGCCGAGGTTTGTCTCCTGGTTAATCCTCATGGGCCCCGTGCCTATGTACTTGCCCTCGCCGGCCCAGAGCACCTCGCCCTTGACCCTTACCTTGCCTCCGTCCCTCCAGCCTGTGGTGGCCCCCACCTCAAGCTCAACCGTTTCTCCGACTCCAGCCTCCACGATCTTCTTCGCCGCGTCTGGGTCGTGGAGCATTGGGAACGCCGTCCTCTGGGCGCCCTGCCTGAGTAGCTCTCTGAGGACGTAGGTGGTGTCGTTGCTTCTGTCGGCGTGGTCCAGTATCACCATTGGTTTCTCGGCTTTCTTCGCCTTCTCCATGGCGAGCCTGACGCCTTCCTCGACGCCGTGGAGGGCGGCCTCGCTTCTACCGGTCAGCTCCTTCCTCCTGCTCCACGCCAGCTCGCAGAGATCGTCTACGATCTCCTGGGCAAGCTCCGGGTCGTCGTCCGTCACAGCTACCATGCCCATGCCGAGGGGGCGCACGTCGCTCCACGCGAACCCGAAGAGGGCGGACACGTCCACGACGCCCGGCTTCCTCTCCCACCGGTGGACCCTGTCGATTATGTCCTTGCCGGGGGAGACCGTGGTGGCGCTGAAGACGGATGGCACGACGATCCCCGGCTTCTTGAGGGCCACGGTGGGCTTGATCTCGCCCCTGAGGGTTCTCATCATGGCGTCGGCGGCACGCATCCCGGTGTTCTTCATGTCCACGTGGGGGCTGCTCTGGTACCCGAACACCGCCGTAGCCTCCCTCAGTATCGCCTGGTCCTTGTTGGCGTGGAGGTCGAACGTCACCATCAGGGGCATGTCGTAGCCGACTATCTCACGGACCTCGCGGACGGCGTCCGTCTCCGGGTCCTGCCTGCTCTCGGTCGCCATGGCGCCGTGCAGAGACAGAAGCACGCCGTCGACCTCGTCCTTCATCTCGTCGAAGCCGCGTCTCATCTCCCCCACGTAGAAGTCGTAGACCTCGTCCGCCACCGTCTCGGTGGCCCCGCCGTACGCGCCGCAGACGGGCAGCAGCTCCGCGTCCTCGCGTTCGCAGACCTCGATGAAGCCCCCGACGCAGCTGTTGGTGCCCCTCGCCTTCTCCAGCAGCTCCGCCCCGTGGTAGGAGGTCCTCTCGAAGTCCTCCCGAGTCGTGAGCCCAGGCCAGAAGGTTATGGTCTCGTGGCTGAACCCCGCGACCCCGAGCTTGTGCTTGCTCATCTCGTCACCTCCCGATCACGATCCCCGCGGGGTCGATCTCCTCGCGGAGAAGCCTCAGCTCCTCCGGCGTCGGCTCATCCGTCACCGCGATCTCGCCTTGCATGTGCAGCTTGAAGCTTGTGTTCTCCTGGACCTGCTCCCGTGTCACCCCCGGGTGAACGGAGAGGAGCCTCATCTCCTTGGTCTCCTCGTCGAAGCCCATCACCCCGAGCTGGGTGATGACCCGGTGGGGCCCCGTGCCTGCGGGTAACCCTGCCTCCTCTCTAGCCCCGGGGCCCGTGAGGTACCCCGGCGTGGTGAGGAAGTCCAGCTTGTTCATGAAGCGCAGCTTGTCGTGGCGCATCAGTATGATTGTCCGTGTGCAGAGGCTGCCCACGTCGTTGGCGCCTCCGCTCCCCGGGAGCCTGACCTTGGGGCTGCCGTGTTCACCGATGACTGTGGTGTTGAGGTTGCCATACCTGTCGATCTGTGCTGCGCCGAGGAACCCGTAGTCCACGAGGCCTTGCTGTGCCATCCCCATGACGTAGTCCATGCTCGCCGCCATGACACTCTTATAGAAGGTGCGGCTGTCGCCTACGCTGATAGGAATCGTCGGCAGCTTGGGGCCCAGCCCGCCCGCCTCGAACACTATGAGCAGCTCCGGGGCGTGGAGCCTCTGCGCGAGCATGGTGGCGATTATGGGCAGCCCGGTTCCCACGAAGACGGACTTCCCGTCCTCCAGGACCCTGCTGGCTACGCATGCCATGAGCTCGGTGGCGTTGTACTCCAACGCTAGCCCCTCCTCGCCCACGGCGCGTCTAGAGGCACCTCCAGGTGCTCCAGCCTCCGGAGGTACTCCATCTTCTCGTCTCCGCCCACCAGCTCAATGTACTCGCTGAACTCCTTCACGCCGCGGACGTACCTGTCAAGGTACTCCTCGACGCCCTCGTCGCTGCGGCTGAGCCTGAGCCACTCCGCCATGTGCTCCTCGTCGCTGTAGTAGAGCCCAGGCATGTTCCCCGGGTGGCTCCCGTAGGGCACCTCCACGACGGCGTCCACCGAGACGTGGGGGATCACCGTCCTGTCTGGGTGGGCGCGCACCTCCTCCTCTTCTATCAGCTTCTCCGTGGTGACTATGAGGCGCTTCGCGGCCCGCGCCAGGTCAACGTCCTCGATGGTCGTGCCGTCTATCTGGCAGTTACCGTACCTGTCGCAGCGGTGCACATGGATGAACACGAAGTCAGGGTAGCAGGCCGGGATAAGCGTGATGGGCAGCCCGGTCCACGGGTCCTCCGCCACCTTGGACGAGCTGTACCGCAGCGTGTCGGTGCCCAGCATCACCCTCGCGGGCATCCACGGCAGCCCCATGGCCGCAGCCTTAAATCTCCACTGGAACCCTGCGTTGCTGATCTCGCCCACGACCTTTACCTGCCCCGACTCGACGCGCCTACGGCCCGCAGGAGACAGCCCCCTGAGCTCGTGGCCGAACGCATAGGCGCACTCCACACGGTCCACGAGCCTCGAAGCCACCAGCACATCCACGTCGTGGACACCTGTCTTAGCGGCCATGCACAGACCCTTCCTGCCCTGCCTGATCATCTCGTAGATGCCGGCCATGCTGAACCTGATGTGCCCGAAGCCGCCCATGGCGAAGTAGTCTCCGTCACGGGTGAACCTGGCCACGGCCTCGGACATGTTCATCCGTTTATCAACTAGTCCCCTGGGCTTGTTCTCCATCATCCAGCGGCGGGCATCGTCGGGGTGCATCCAGCCATACAGCTCCCCGCGGCCCTCCTCAAGAACCCTCATACTTCCTAGTTATGCTGGATGCTCGTATAACGTTAACGAGGGAAAAAGGGTCAGTGGGTCTCGCTGCCTTTGCTCCACAGTAGCTTGTTCAGCGACAGCAGGTATTCGTCGCGCCACGACTCCAGCTCCTCGAGGCTCTTGTCTCCCACCATCTCGTCGACGCCGTCTATCGCCTTCTGTACGACGGTCTCAGGTGTCTCGGTCCACGTCGCCATGGTCTTGAGCCACTTGGACTTGCTTTCGCCGATGTGCCTCATCAGGTACTCTATGCCGCCCTTGCCGCCCCCCAGGTGGTAGACCATGTAGGGGCCCATGATGGCCCAACGGATGCCCGGGCCCGCCCTTATTGCCTTGTCCACGTCCTCGACGCTGGCGACTCCCTGGTCCACGAGGTCCAGCGCCTCCCTCCAAAGCGCCACCGAGACCCTGTTGGCGATGAACCCCGGCACCTCCTTCTTGAGCACAACCGGCACCCTCCCCATGTCCTCCATCACCCTGTAGGCGAGGTCCACGGTCTCCTTGCTGGTCTTCTCCCCGGGGCTCAGCTCCACAAGGGGCACAAGGTGCACCGGGTTCCACGGGTGAGCCACTATAGCCCTCTCAGGGTGACGCTCCATGTCCCGGGCGATCTCCGTCATCATCAGCCCGGAGGTGCTGCTTGTGAACACCACGTTCGCCGGGGCAAGCTTGTCCATCTCCGCGTAAAGCGGACACTTTACTTCCAGGCTCTCGTACACGGACTCCACAACGAAATCTGCGCCCTTCAGCGCCTCCTCTAGGCTCGTGGTGGTCGACAGCCGTCTCTTCGCCGCCTCGCCGTCCTCCCCCAATCCGGCGTCCACAAGAGTGTCTATGTGGTGGGATACCCTGCCCTTCGCCTCCTCCAGCTTCTCGTTTGTCAGGTCCTGCATTACAACATCGTAGCCGTGTAACGCGAACAGCGTGGCCCAGCCCTGCCCCACGAGGCCGCTGCCCACGCATGCAACACGTTTGATTCCCTCGATCAATGCTATCAACATGAAACATGCTGCAAGGTTTTTCATTCTTCCGCCGTCGAAGCCGTTAAGTTGGCTCAACCCGGAGTCGTATCTATGCCTGGACTACACGTCTTCTCCAGAGGCTCCACGCACCTCATCGACATGGTGCGGGGCGAGGGTATCTATCTCTGGGACAAGGATGGCCGCCGGTACATCGACGGCAGCGCCGGCCCAATCTGCGTCAACATAGGCCACGGCGTCAAGGAGATAGCCGACGCCGTCGCGGCTCAGATGGAGCAGGTGAGCTTTGTCCACAGCAGCCACTTCATCACCCAGAGCGTCATCGACTGCGCGGAGAAGCTCGCCTCGTTCGCGCCCGAGGGCCTAGACCACGTCTACTTCTGCAGCGGCGGAAGCGAGGCCACAGAGGCCGCCGCCAAGATGGCTCGCCAGTACTGGCTGCTGAGAGGCGAGCCGAAGCGCAGCAAGATCGTCGCCCGTTGGCAGAGCTACCACGGCAACACGCTTGGCGCCCTCAGCATGTCGGGGAACATAGCGCGGCGCCGACGCTACGTGCCGCTTCTCCTAGATTTCCCCCACATCCCGCCGGCGTACTGTTACCGGTGCTGGTTCGGTAAGACCTGCGATACCTGCGATCTTGAATGCGCCCGTGCACTTGACACCCAGATAAGGGCGACGGGCCCCGAGTACGTCTCCGCGTTCATCGCTGAGCCCGTGGTCGGCGCCACGCTGGGCACGGTCCCAGCGGCGCCTGGCTACTTCCAGCTGATCCGCGAGATATGCGACGAGCATGACGTCCTCTTCATCGCCGACGAGGTCATGACGGGGCTCGGGAGGACCGGGAAGAAGTGGGGCCTCGACCATTGGGACACGGTGCCCGATATCATAGCCACCGCCAAGGGCCTCGCGGGCGGCTACCTGCCCTTGGGAGCCACCATCGCCAGCGACAAGGTGTACGACGTCTTCGGTGAGCCCTTCGCCCACGGCCACACCTACGGCAGCCACCCCGTTGGGTGCGCCGCCGGGGCCGCGGTCATGGACTACGTCGTGAAGCATAGGCTTGTAGAGAGATCGGCGGAGCTGGGAGAGTACTTCCACGGGAAGCTCAAGGCGCTCTACGACCACCCGTCCGTCGGAGACGTACGCGGCATGGGTATCTTCGCGGGCGTCGAGTTCGTCAAAAACAAGGAGACCAAGGAGCCGTTCCCGCCTGAGCTCAGGTACTATAACAGGGTGGTCGACAAGTGCTTCGAGAATGGACTGCTCGTCTACCCCGGGGTAGGCACGGTGGACGGGGTCAGGGGTGACCACATTCAGGTGGCGCCGCCCCTGGTGGTAAACAAGGAGGAGATCGACGAGATAGTGGAGCTCCTGGACAGGTCCATCGGAGAGGTAGAGGCGGAGGTCCTATAGCTTAAGCGGCTACCTGATCCTGCCGTTCACTACCTTCTCCAGCCCTATTTCCTCGGTGTCTGTGTGGAGAGGCAGCCCCTCCATGTAGGCCTTACCGTCCACCGCCTCCAGCCTATACTTCATGAACTGGTCGAAAGTGATCGTATCCGAATTGTACTCCTTGACGTCGCCAACAAACACCTGATCCCCCGGCTTAGACGCCTGCGGGTTCAGAATGCCCACGTCCTTGCCGTCGTCTCCCGCCAACAGCATGCCCTCGCTGAGCTCGCCCCGCAGCCTCGCCGGCTGCAGGTTGGTGAGGACCACCAGGTGCTTGCCGAGGAGGTTGTTCCTGTTGGGGTAGTATGGCTTCAAGCCGGCGACTAGCCGCCTCTGCTCATCGCCTAGGTCGATCTTCAGTATGTAGAGCTTGTCGGCGCTCGGGTGGTCAAGCACCTCTGTGACCTTGGCTACCCTCATGTTGAGGGCTCCGAGGTTCGTGGGGTTGAGGACCACGTATTCTCCGCCGCTGTGCTGGACTATTAGGTCGCATATCTCCCTTAGGGCGTTCTCCAGGTACATGCCGCTGGTCTCGCTGTTGCCCTGCACGTAGACCAGTAGGTTCCGGCTGTCGAAACCTATCTTGGTGTGCTGGCCCTGCTTCACGTCGAGCCAGCAGAGCACGTGCTCGTCGTCCATCATGGCGAACTTGCCTGGCGGTATCTTCATGGGCTCAGTCTCCCCTAGGGGCACGTACACCTCGTCGCCCCGGGTCACCTTTAGCCCGACGTCTCCCACAACCTTGTCTAGGTCGTGGACTCCGACGCTGACGCGTCTCGTTGCTGCGACGACGTTGTAGGCGTCCACCACGGTGTTGATGGTGGGGAGCCTGCCGTTCTCCTTCACAAGGTTGATGAGGTGAACCACGGGGCTCTTGGCGTCCACCTTGAACCTCGTGTACACGTCGTTGTAGGCGTCGATGATGGGGTCGCCCTCGACGCTGAGGGCTTTGATCTCCTCCTCCGCCTCCTTCTTGATTGTGTCCAGCTCCGCGGAGGACTTCCTGATCTGTACGCCCCGTACCACGGCTAGCTTTACGTCGACGCCCAGTTTCGCCAGCTTGTCGTCTATGCTGAACTCGATCTTCCTGGTC
This sequence comes from Candidatus Bathyarchaeota archaeon, assembly GCA_030669135.1. Taxonomy (GTDB): domain Archaea; phylum Thermoproteota; class Bathyarchaeia; order TCS64; family TCS64; genus RBG-16-57-9. The sequence goes on from DAOVEE010000050.1 coordinate 7,437, forward strand.
TCCGCGGGCTCGGGGACCCTGAGCTCGATGGGCTCGATCTTCTTGAGCACTATCTTGGCTTTCCCTATCTCGTGGTCCTCGACAACCTTGTCTATGTGGCTCCAGTCGAGCCCAGTTAGGTTGAGCTGCGCCTCTATCTTCTCCGCGAACACCGGCATAATGGGTTTGATGAGTATGGTGAGGTTCTTGACGATGTTCACGCAGTCGGTGAGCACCCTACGCCCCTTCTCCGGGTCTGTCTTCACCAGCTCCCAGGGCTTGTTGTCTTGGAAGTACTTGTTTCCCATGCTGCTTATGGTGAGCATCTCGTTGACGGCGTCCCTGAAATCAAATCCTATGTAGTAGGCCTTAGCCGCCAAGCACCTCTCCCTCACTTCCTCCAGCAGCTCGGCGTCGCTGACCTTGCTGGACTTGCCGTCGTAGTACCTGTTGAGGAAGCTGAGGACCCGGTAGAACAGGTTGGCCAGGTTCGCGACGAGCTCGTTGTTTATCTTGCTCCTCAGATTCTCCAGGTTCAGGTCGATGTCGCTCATGGTGTGGCTCAGGTTCGCTGCGTAGTAGTAGCGGAGCAGCTCGGGGTCCAGGTAGTCCTTGAACTCCTCGGCCGTCAGGAAGGTGCCCCTGCTCTTGCTCATCTTCTCGCCGTTCACCGTGAGGAAGCCGTGGACCACGACGTTGTCCGGGACGCGGAACCCGGCGCCATGGAGTATCGCGGGCCAGAAAAGGAGGTGGAAGTAGATGATGTCCTTACCGATGAAGTGGATGATGGTGCCGTCAGGGCTCTGCCAGTAGTCGTCAGCCGTGCACGGCTTGTCCCTGCAGTAGTTCGCCGTGGAGGCGATGTACCCGATGGGGGCGTCCAGCCACACGTAGAAGTACTTGTCATCCTCCCCCGGTATCCTGAAACCGAAGTAGGGGCCGTCCCTGCTTATGCACCAATCCTGCAGGCCCTCGTGGACCCAGCTGAGAATCTGGTTCCTGATCTTCGGCTGTAGCTTCTTGTTGCCGTTTAGCCACTCCTTGAGCCAGTCGCTGAAGTTGCTGAGCCTGAAGAAGTAGTGGAGGCTGTTCCTGCGTATGGGCGGGCTTCCGCAGATGCTGCAGTACGGGTTGATGAGGTCCGTGGTGTCGTAGGCGGCGTTGCACTTCTCGCACACGTCGCCGTACTGGTCTTGGGCGCCGCACTTGGGGCAGGTGCCCTTCACGTACCTGTCTGGGAGGTAACGTTCACAGTGCTCGCAGTAGGTGAGCTCTATCTCCTTGGTGTAGATGTGCCCGTTCCCCCTCAGCCTGTTGAAGATGAGCTCTGTGTACATCTGGTTCTCCGGGCTGTTGGTGGTGTAGTAGCTGTCGAAGCCGACGTGGTAGTCGTCGTAGTCCCGCTTGTGCTCCTTCCACCAGTGCTCTATGAACTCCTCGGGGGTGACTCCCTGCTTCGCGGCGTTGATCTCTATGGGCGCCCCGTGAGTGTCGTCGGCCCCGCAGTAGACCACGTCGTAGCCCGCCAGCTTCATGAAGCGGACCCAGATGTCGGTCTGGATGTACTCCACCATGTGGCCTATGTGCACCGGCCCGTTGGCGTAGATCAGCGCAGAAGTTACCAGAATCCTCTCAGACTTCAAGGCATGCCCTCCCGGTTTTCCTAAAGAGAGCGTTTACGACATATTAAGGCTGTTTCGATCCATCAGGGTTTCCTTGAACCAGCCTAATGGCTGGGCTCCTGGCTTTCTTCTTCATCTTCTATTTTCTCTTCCTTTTCTTCGATCCGTCTACTCTTAATACGAGAATAGGCATCCACTCGGCTCTTGTAGATGATGGCCCCGACTGTTGATCCGCCTATAAGCCCTAACATCGTCAAGACGTCGCCTACCGCGCCCCCGCCGTAGAAGATGGTGTAGACCACCTGCTGTAGGATGTAGGCGAGGACGCCCGTGACGGTGCCGACCCTGATCAGGTCACCCTTCGCGATCCGTGCAGCGGAGTAGCCGCCAATTAACCCGCCGACGAGGTGCAGCACGATGAACAGGGTGGAGAAGACGCTCAGAACCCTTTCAGAGCCTCCATAGATGAGCGCCAACAACTCTATTATCAGGAAAGGCAGCCCAAAAGCCAGGGATGCCCCCGCGAAGTAGACCCTGAACGAGTCCCTCTGATCCTCCTCCCCGGTCATCAGCTTAACCTGTTTATACGGTTATTTAACACTCTTCGTCGATAAATGGACGCTCTTCCACCGTTTACATGCAATATTATCCCCAAAGTCTTAAATCAGCTATCTTATCAGTACTTTACGGGAAATCCCAATGGCAATACTAACACCAAATAGATTGGTTCCACTAGTAGCATTCATACTAGCGTGGGTGGCCACCTATATGGCCATCCAGATGGGAAAACAGGGAAAGATCAAGATACGCAGGATGCCCGGCCTCGACGCCATCGAGGAGATAGTAGGGCGCTCCGTGGAGATGGGGCGCCCCGTCTTCGATATCATCGGAATGGGTAATTTCACAGACATCTACGCGACTCAGACCATTGCAGGACTTAGTATCCTCAGCTATGTCTCAACACTCTGTGCACGCCTCGGCGCCAAGCTTTACGCGCCCCAGGCAAGCGTAGACGTGTTGCCAGTAGCGGCAGAGATAGTGACTACATCCTACAGAATGGAAGGAAAGCTAGAAGAACTTGACATTGAAGAGCAGCTACCATATCTATCAGGAACACAGTTCGCCTGGGCAAGCGGCATAATCGGAATGGCTGCCAGGATGAAGCCAGCCGGCAACATCATGATCGGACCCTTCTGGGCCGAATCCATGATGTTCGCCGAAAGCTTCGACAGGATCGGAGCCATGCAAATAGGCGGAACAGCCCGGTTATACCAGATACCATTCTTCGCGGCACTATGCGACTACGTTCTAATCGGCGAGGAGATGTTCGCCGCCGGCGCCTACGTCAGCGGCGACCCCCAGCAGATAGGCAGCATAGCCGCCCAGGACTGGTACAAGCTAGCGGCTCTGGTGCTAGGCATACTCGGCGCCCTATTAGCGACGGC
>DAOVEE010000297.1 GCA_030669135.1 Candidatus Bathyarchaeota archaeon
ATCGCCGCGTTGTACCGTTTCCTCCCTCTGTACGCCCTCGATGCAGGGTCATCCACGCCGTAGTATGCCTCGGTCTCGACGATGCGTCCTTCCAGAGACTCGCCGCCGAGCATTCTGACCAGCGTCTTTCCGAGTAAGTCACTGGCCACATCGGTGGTGTCCCGTGTATAGAAACGCTTCGTGAGGGCTCTCGGCGTCAAATCAATGATAGAGTTGGTGTATGCATTGAAAAAGTAGCGTTTAAGGCGCTAGCCCTGCATCCCCCTCGCCAAGTCCAGCAGCGCCTTGTACGGGTCCTCAGCCTTCACTACGCCGCTGGCTACCAGTATGCCCTCGGCTCCCAGCTTCATGGCGGCCCGAGCGTCCTCTCCGTTCGTGATGCCTGCCCCGCAGAGCACCTTCACCTTCGGGTTGACCTTCTTCACCGCCTCCACGGAGTCGCTCACAACCTCGGGTCTAGCCTTCGAGACGGGGATACCCGTGCCTATGAGTTCCGGCGGCTCGATGGCTATCGCATCGGGTTCGAAGGCAGCCACGAGTCCAGCTTTATCCGGGGTATCCACACAGACCACCGTTACGAGGTCGGCCTCCTTAGCCCTAGCCACGCTCGCCTCGATGACGTTCAACGGGATCTGCCTCTCAGAGTGGTTTAGCAGCGTCCCCTCGCAGCCAGCCTCTGCGACGGCCTCCGGGAGCATGTGCCCCGTGTACTTGCCGTACGTCACCGGGTCCACGTGCTGAGCGAAGACGGGGGTCTCGCAGCTGTCCGCCACGGCCCCCAGATCCACCGCCTGCGCGGCCACGGCTATGCTGATGCCCGTCTTCTCGTACACCCTCTCGGCAATTCTGGCGAACTCGATAGCCCTCTGGCCCATCCCCTCCTCGTAGGTCTTCAGGTTCACTAGGATGAGGGGGTACTGGACGATGATCACGGACATAGCTCTCACGGAATATTCGCGGCGCACCTATTTGAGGCTTTGACGTAGGCCTTCAGCTGCGTGGCTCCCGCATACCATGGGTGGCTACGGCCTGTAGCTCTTCTTGAAGCCCTCGGTGGCCGCCAGGTACTCCTCGACGTCCTCAACGGTATGTGGGCTGCTCACCCAGCTGTGGCTGACGGTGGGGCTCAGGAACACGATTCCCCGCTCCAGCATGTAGCTGAAGAAGGCTCGGGTGGCTTCGAGGTCGTTCCTGGCGGTGTCCCCCACGTTCCTGGGCGGCTCTTTCTGGAAGTGGATGGCGAAGGTGGAGCCGACTCCGGTGACCGACGCCGGCAGCCTGCTCCGCTGGAAGATGTCGTCCAGCCCCATACGCATCTTCTCGCCGAGGGCGTCTATGTGCCTATAGATATTCCCGTCTTCGAGGGCGTCTATGGTGGCGCAGCCGGCGACCATGCTTACCGGGTTCCCCGTGAAGGTGCCGCCGTGGGCGCTCCGCTTCTCGGGCTCCGGGTGCTTCCTGTGGTCGAGGAGCTCCATCACCTCCTCTGAGGCGCAGAACGCGCCCACCGGGAAGCCG
>DAOVEE010000253.1 GCA_030669135.1 Candidatus Bathyarchaeota archaeon
CTGGGATACCAGACATACGACGAGGTATGTGTGCTCGTAGACACCGACGTCAAGTACCACGAGGACTCCCTCGACGCTTGCAAGGAGTTCGGGAAGAAATTCGCCGAGTCCATCTAGCCTACACCTTTTCTTGACCCACACGTTTAAACAGCGTGTAAACCCATTTTCTGCGATGAGCGGGCTCTACCCGGATGAGGCGTTGAAGGCGCACCGAGACGGGTTAATCCATGTACATCGACTAGATGAGCCGGATAAGGGCTACTCCGCCGGGTGGAGCATCACCTCGCTTGCCGATAACAAACGCCGGAGGGATGGTCTCAAAGGGCTTCTCTCCGGCATCCTGAAGCCTCTAGGGAGGCTTCAGAGAGAGTGGGCTGGGCCGCAGGCGGTTAATAGCCTCGACGTGTACTCCGCGGCGGCGATTAAGGGAGCCGAAGAAACAGAACATGAGCTAAGAGAGACCGTGGCGGGCTTCGTCTCAGACGTTCAGTCCCTGGGAAACCCGCTGTCTGTGAGCCTGGACCTGAGGCCTGACGCGACCATGCCCGAGTCGATGTACGGCTTCACTACTAGCGATCCACAGACACTAGGAATCCACATGGACCTTTTCAACAATGCCTTCGCGGATGCGCTTGAACACAGCTACGGGAGAGGCGCGTTCGGTCTTGTCCCCGTTCTGAACGTCACCGAACAAACCGACTGGGGGTCCGAGGCTCTCTCCAGGTACGTGGCCCTGTCGTACCTGTATGGGTATCCCACCATACAGAACTACTACACGGGGACGCTGCACCCAAGGTACCTGCACGAGCCCGAGGCCGTCGCGTCTGACAAGGAGGCGACGTACATCAGACACGGGGGCGTACACGGGAACAGCGACAACCAGGGCTGCCTATCCGTCGTCACCCTGAACCTGCCGCGCATCAGCCGCCTGTCGAGGACGGAGGACGAGTTCTTCAGTAAGCTCGACGAGGCTGTCGAGCTGGCGAGGGCCGTCCACGAAAATAAGCGTAGGCACTTGGAGGAGATGCTCGCCGAGGGGAGGCTCCCCGAGACGGCGAAGCACCTGGACTCCCTGGACTGGCACTTCTCCTCCGTCAACGTGGTGGGCATGAACGAGGCTCTGCAGCAGCTGATAGGCGCTGGGACTGGGCACGTCGCGGGGAAGGCCGTCACCTACCGGCTCCTGGAGCACCTCATCTGGAGGATCGAGGAGATACAGGTGGAGACCGGGCACGTCTACACCCTCGAGGCGGCGCCGTGCGAGGAGGCGGGGGCCCACATGGCTGAGAAAGACGCGGCCTCCCAACCCGGAGGCGTGCAGCCGCATTACACGGCCTCCACGGAGCTGCCGCCCTGGCACGGAGACGACCTCTGGGACGCGATGGAGCACCAGAAGAAGTACCACGGCATATACACGGGGGGAAACGTTTTCCAGATCCATCTAGCCAGAGGCTTGGGATACCGGGACGAGTGTAAGCTACTACTTAGGCGGGCCCTCGAGGTCTTCGGGTTCAACCACCTGAAGGTCTCCCCCGTGTTCAGCCTCTGCAAGGAACACGGCTACCTATGGGGGGAGCAGCAGACGTGCCCCGTATGCGAGGGCAAGGCTGAGGTCTACACGTGGGTGGACTGCGGCCCACGGGCCCTCGATGAACTAGGTGAAGGACTTAAGGAGGCGCATAGGCGACGAGTCTACAGCGACGTAAAAGACAGATGAGCATAGAGCTCCCGGTCGTGGGCTACCGGAAGCTGAGCGTAGCCGACTACCCGGGTAGGCTATGCGCCGCCTTGACGGTCCCGGGGTGCAACTTCAGGTGCCCCTACTGTCCCCACGAGGAGCTGGTCCACCACCACGTGCCCATGGAGAAGATCCCGGTAGAGGAACTCCTTGAGTCTCTGTACCCCCGCGCGGGGTTCATGGACGCCGTGACGCTCACAGGCGGCGAGCCCCTTCTCCACAAGGGCTTGCAGGATTTTCTCAGAGAGGTTAAGCTGCTGGGGCTCGACGTGAAGCTGGACACCAACGCGTCCAAGCCGACAGCGTTGAGAAGAGTATTGCAGAAGAAACTCGTTGACTACCTCAGCGTCCACGTGGTGGCCCCACTGGGAAGATACAGGGAGGTGTCCAGGAGCCGTGTCCGGGTTGACATTGTCAGAGACAGCATCCGGATGGTGAGACGAAGCGGCGTGCCTCACGAGTTCACCGTCACCCCTGTGCCGGGCATACACGACTCGGAAGACGTTTTAGAGGTCTCCAGGATGCTGGCGG
>DAOVEE010000153.1 GCA_030669135.1 Candidatus Bathyarchaeota archaeon
AATGCCAATAACAGTTGACACGTCAGGCGAAGGACTTGCAATGGTACTGAAGGACTACCAAGAAGTAGCCCTCCGGTACCTCTGGCGTCTAGACGGCGGAGGCGCGAGCAGCCGCGACGTCTGGGTGCAGGTGAACGAAGATCTCATAGGAAAGAGGACCATCAGCAGAGCATCTATAATCAACTTCCTGAACTCCATGGTAGACGAGGGTGTGCTTAACTACACGGAGATAACAGGGAAGGGAGGACACAGACGCATCTACTCTGCAAAGTACGACGAGGCAGGGTTCAAACAGTACATCGCCAAGGTAGTTCTAGGAAACCTCCTAAGAGACTTCCCCGAGGAAACGAGGACTGCTCTCCAGAAAGTCAAGTAAACACCCTTCAAAGATTTTTTTTCTTTTTATTAAAAAAGGTAGAGGATATTATAAGCGGAGGATCAGCCCAGCCCGGGCGCCAGTTTGCTCTCCGTCCCTCAGGGTGACCGCCCCGTTGACCACCAAGTGCTCGATGCCTTCAGGGTACAGCTTGGTAGCCTCCGCCGGCGTGTAGTCGGACCGGTCGATGACGGTCTCCGGGTCGAAGACGGTGATGTCCGCGCACATCCCGGGCACGAGCAGACCCCTGTCGCTGAGCCCCAGCGTGGACGCGGGTAGGCTCGTCATCTTACGCAGCGCGTCCGCCAGGTGGAGCACGCCTTTCTCTCTCGCGTATCTGCCTAGGACCCTGGGGAAGGTGCCGTAGAACCGGGGGTGGGGAGCCGGGATGAGCCTGTTCAGTATGCCTTCCGGGCTGTGGACCCTACCGTCGGTGCCCACGGCGACCCAAGGCTGCCTCATGATGAGCTCCACGTTCTCCTCCTTCTGGTTGAAGTTGACTATGCTGAACCCTCCCTTGGCCTTGCCCTCGACGACGCTCTCCACGTGGTCCCTGAGGAGGTCTACTGCGCAGTCCAGCGGGTCTACGCCCCGCCTCGCGGCTACCTCGGCGATGTTCATGCCGACCAGGCTCTCGTCGAGAGGGTAGCTGCTTATGAGGGCCGCCTCTGGGCCGCCGCGGTCATCCATGGCCTCGGCGAGCCCCTCCTTGATCCTCTCGGTGGTGTCGGGGTCGTTGAGCCGCTTCACCAGCTCCTCGTTTCCGCCCTCGTTAGCCCACTTGGGTATCCAGGCGCCGAGGCCGGTGCCGCTGGCCCTGTACGGGTACTGGTCGGCGGTCACCTGGACGCCCTCTGCGCGGGCCTCCTCCACCATCTCGATGAGCCTTGGGCAGAGGTCCCAGAAGCGTTTGCTGAGGACCTTGAAGTGGCTGATGTTCACGGGCACCCCTGTCTCCCTGCCGATCCTGATGATCTCCTCGACGGCGCCCAGGGGGTCGCCGCGGTCTCCCTCGTCCCTGATGTGGCTGGTGTAGAAGCCGCCGTACTCCGCGACCACTCTGGTTAGCTCGATGACCTCTTCGGTCTCGGCGTAGCTCTGGGGGTCGTACCGGAGACCAGTCGTGATGCCTCTGCACCCGGCCTCCATCGCCTTGGCGATCTCCTTCTTCATGGCGTCGAGCTCCGCGGGGGTGGGCGCCCTCATCTCCATGCCCATCACGTAGCGGCGTACGGTGCCGAAGCCCACGATGGGCGCCACGTTGATGGATAACCCTCCCTCCTCGAGGCGGGATAGGTACTCCTCCATGGTGCTCCAGTCCACCTTGACGCTCGCTTCTTCGAGGAACGGGCTGAACCTGCGTATCTCCTCCCGCATCTTCTCGTTGAGAGGCGCGGCGCCGCTGCCGCAGCTGGCGAACACAGTGGTGCTCACACCCATGTGGACCTTGCTGTCTGCCTCCCGGTTCACCATGATGGTGTAGTCGCTATGGTCGTGTAGGTCGATGAACCCCGGCGAAACGGCGAGACCATCCGCGTCGATGACCTCCTTCGCGTCTCCCAGTATCTTGCCGACCTCGACGATCCTTCCTTCCTTGACGCCGACGTCGGCCTTGAACCAGGGGTTCCCGGCGCCGGTGAATACCTTACCGTCTCTAACAACTAGATCATACAACATTATCGCCCTGTACTCTGATCGTCTACATGTTTTATAGCACTTCGGCGTCGTAGAGGATGTGACCCGTTTTGACGAAGCTTACCGAGCCTAAGAAGACGGCTTTCAAGTGGATAGAAGATAACGCTGAGCGCATCAGCGACTTCCACCGGCTCATCTGGAACTACGCCGAGACAGCCTTCAGGGAGTACAAGTCGGTGAAGGCCTTCGCCGAGTTCCACCGCGAGGAGGGCTTCGACGTTGAGGTGGGCGTCGCTGGGATGCCCACGGCCTACATGGCCACGTGGGGCGAGGGCAAGCCGGTCATCAGCACCTACACCGAGTACGACGCCGTCCCGGGCAGGTGGCAGGACCCGGTGCCCTACAGGTCCGCTGAGAACCCTTACAGGGCGGGGCACACCGACCCCCACAGCGCCCTGGGCACGGCCGCCCTCACTGGCGCCGTCGCCGTGAGGCACGCCATGGAGGAGCACGGCCTAGAGGGCACCGTCAAGGTCTTCGGGACCCCTGCCGAGAAGGTGTGCGCCAAGAGCTGGTTCGCGGCCAAGGGCCTCTTCGACGGCCTCGACGCCATGGTGGGGTGGCACCCCAGGCAGGCCACGACGGTCATGTACGAGACTCAGTGGGGCAGCTACTGGAACGCGGCGTTCGTCTTCGAGTGCATCGAGCCGGAGAAGTGGATCGCCCAGGCAGACGACCTGCCTAGGAACGCCCGCTGCCCCGGTGCCCTGGACGCCGTGGCCCTCATGTACACCACCACCAAGTACACCAAGGAGGCGATGTTGCCACGCACAGGCCTCTGGACCATCAACGAGGCCGTGATGGCCGCCGGCCAAGCCACCGCCGACAACATGCCTCCGCGCATCGGCATCATCCAGTACGCGTTCAGAAGCCCCAGCCTCACCCAGCAGGAGCAAATAGCCAAGGTGCTGCTCAGCAACGCGGAGCACGTCGCAGAGGTCACGGGCTGCAGGCTCACCGTCAGGTGGGTGACCAGGCAGCGTACAGGCCTCTTCAACAGGGCACTCGCGGACCTGGCCTACGAGAACCTGGAGCTCGTGGGGCCGCCCAGGTTCACCGACGACGACAGGCGGAAGGCCAACGAGATACTTGAGAATCTCGGCTACCCGCCTCAGGAGAACCCGTACAGCGAGGAACTCACGCCGCCCACGGAGTGGGAGCGCATGTGGCGCAGCGTCATCCCGAGTCACCAGAAGAAGTTCGGCAGCGACGACTACGTCGAGTTCATGTGGCACTGCCCCGCCGTCTGGATACAGGTCTACAGGCCCAGGCTGTCTGTGCCGGGGGAGAGGCTGCCCGGGTGGACACACGTGGCGCTGGGCGGCATGAAGGGGCCCATCGACCGCACCATCTACGTCGCGGGCAAGGCCATCGGGGGCACCATGCTGGACCTGTTCACCGAGCCCGGGAAGCTGAAGAAGTGCAGGGACGAGTGGAAGGAACGCATCTCAAAGGAGTATGAGCGGCCTCAGCTAGACCCGGAGTGGGACCCTCCAGTCGATCTGCCGTGGCCCGAGTACGTGGTCACCGAGAGGGGCTACGACTGGCACATCCCCACGCCTAGAAAGTAGCATCCCCCTCCTTTCGATGATTTTAAACATAGATTAAAGAATCTTAAACTATGACGTACCCGCCGTTCAACCAGGTAAGCGAGAGCATCGAGTACCGCCTGGCCCAAGTGTTCGAGGTGCTGAGAGAGCTAGAGGTAGCACACAACAAGTGCACGGCGAAGCAGCTATACGACTACCTGACCGGCGAGACATTCTCAGGGGAAAAGACGACTCTCCGCGAGGTCATCGGCAACGAGTATCTGCTGATCCATGAGGCGATGGAGTTAAGCGAACTCATCGAGCAGGGTGTGGAGATAGACAACCGGACGCTGATGGAGGCGCCTAAGGAGAAGATATGCGAGGCCCACCTCAACGCCATGAGCTTCGAGCTGGAGTACGCGCTACTGCTTGAGGACTATTACTGGCTGAAGCTTAGGCTTGGCCACCACGAGAAAGTCGTAAAGGAAGACTCCTGGTTGCCGGACTCGCATAAGGAGAAGGCCAGGGAGATACTGGACCACTACAGCCAGTATCTGGACCAGTAGCGCTGTTCTACTGTCTTGAACACCTGTTCTATTTGATGGTTATATTAGCTGCTAGCGTGTTTGATTCTTCGACTAGATATGAACAAGTCACAGCAACTATACGCGGTAACCGCCATATGCCTCAGCATAATACTGGCGGGAGCTATAATAGCCTACAGGCCCGGCGTTGTTGAGCCGACCGAGACATCCAATGGATTACCCGACTTCAGGTATCCCGGAGGCGTCGGCACAGGCATGGGCTTCGAGGCCTTCACCTACGCGGGTGAGGAGGCCACGGAGAAGACCATAAGCCTGTCAGGGTCAGGCAGCGCTTCGGCGCAGGCCGATCAGGCCAGCATCAGCTTGGGCGTGGAGGTAACGGACGAGTCCGCCGCAGAAGCCATCGCCGAGAACGCCGCAGCCATG
>DAOVEE010000244.1 GCA_030669135.1 Candidatus Bathyarchaeota archaeon
ACTAACTGCGGGTCCGAGATCGAGGACCACCAGAAGTTCTGCCCTGCCTGCGGGGCACGCAACGAGCAAGAGTCTACATCTACCGAGACGCAGACTGAGCCCCAGCCGCCGACCTCCAGTGAAAGCGACACGCCGCCACCCAGGAAGGGTATAATCGGAGACGTCGACAGGGAGGACATCGAGAAGGGGGTAGAGAAGGGCGTGGAGACCGCTAAAAAGGGGCTCGGCGCCGCGTTCAGGCTCGCCCGCCGGGGCATCAAGCAGGGAGCCGAGTTAGCCGGCAAAGGGATAGACGCGGCCAAGGAGACCATCGAGGAGCGGAGGGAAGATAAGGACGAGGCCGAGCCCCCGGCTCAGGGTCAGAGGTTCTGCCCTCAGTGCGGTCAGCCGGTCACAGGCTCCGGAAAGTTCTGTAACCACTGCGGCCACAAACTGGAATAACCCTCACTTTTTTCTCGGCAGGTGCTTCCTCTGATAGTAGTACAGCCCCTGTAGCGTGACGTACTGGTACACCGCCGTTATGATAGTCGAGAACTGCTCTATGTAGAAGAGGACCACGTTGAGCACTAGGAGGGACACGAGGAGCGCCACCGACCCAAGCTCCAGCCCCCACCTGTCCCTCCCAACGAAGAGGAGGACGGCGCTCAGCGCGAGGGCCAGCCCCACCGCTCCGTCGAGCACGAGATGCATGTAGGCCCAATACATGTCGAACCCCGAGGCCGACGGAAGATCAGACAGTATGGCTGTGAGGTAGTCCTCCCTCTGGGATGGGTCACCCGCCAACTCGTTGTACTCGAGGAACCTCATGAAGCTCGGCATGCCTAGGATGATGAGGCTCGCCACGAGGAACACCTTGACTATGCGCTGGTTAAGGTACTTTTTCTCGATGCCGTTGCAGAAGAGGATCAAGTCGTCGAAGAAGTTGGGTTGCTCAGGCGCCACCTGAAGAGTGTCCGACTCGATGAAGTCAATGAGCTCGACTGCGAGGCTTCTTAGGCCCGGGTTGTTGGTCTTGTCGAGTATCCCGTGGAGCCTGCGGCGCATGTCCTCGTGCTCATCGAGTTCAAGGCTGTGGTCGAGAACCTCTCCGAGGGTGTCCAGCACAGCGTAGAGTTCGCCCCGGGCGTCCAGCGTTGGCTCCCTGGAGAACTTCAGGTAGAGGAGCGCCGTCAAGAGGAAGAACGCGTATATTATGGGGGCGGCGGCCGGGTAGAAGTAGTCGTTGGTCTGGGTGATGAACTTGCCCACCTCGTCGATGAACAGCCCGATCCCCACCCCGGAGAGCACCGCGCTCCACGTCAACGCCCACTTGTTGGCGTACATGAGTGGCAGCAGGCTGGCCGCGAACAGGAACACCCCGCCGTAGAGCACGTGGGCGATGTGCAGCGTCTGGCTCCCGAGCTGAGGGTATCCTGTAAGTTCTAGGAACAGTCTGGTGAGGGACACGCTGGCTGCGAAGCTTAGTAGCATTATCTGGAGGTACGCCTCGGCCCTTATCCGCTGGACCGGCTCCCAGATGCGGCTCACTATGTGGCTCATCAATTACAGTTATCGCTAGAGTAATGATAAATATATTTTGACGGAAGGCGTGAGAAAGCCGGGTCTTATCTACGTTCGACCTTGTCAACGTCGACCAGGACGACGATGCAGGCGTTCACCATTACGACGCCGTGGGTCCTCGCCTCCTCGACAGTATCCTCTGTGGGGAACTCTAGACCTCCCTTCACCACGGTTATCCTTCTTTTTCCCTCAGGGAGCACGCTGAGCACGGCTTCGCCGTCCACCTTCTCCGGGTTCGGGGCGGCCACGGTGACGTCCACCATGAGGGCTTCCTCAAGCTCCGAGAAGCTACCGAACTTGAAGAGGCCGCCGAGCCCCACCATGCTGCTGTGGCTGATGGCGTCCTTCACGGCACGCTGAGCGGCCTTGGTCTCGTCCTTACCGTGGAGGTCTATGCCTGTCCCCACCTCCAGCAGGTATCTCCTATAGTCCATTCCAATCAAGGGGGTTACGCGGGCATCCGCTTTAAAGTCTATCGCGGCGGGGAACAGTTAAAAGCGTGTCTTCTGTCTTTCTTCAAAACTAAGTGAACTATAGCCGGGTGAGCCATGCATGAACCGATCTAGACAGCTAGCCAAGGACAAGATCAAGGAGTTCCTGAGAGAAGACCTGGGCTACGGGGACATCACCTCGGAGGCCCTCATCCCCGTCGATCAGAGGGCCAGAGCGCGCCTGTTCTTCAGGGAGCCCGGGATAGCGTCGGGGCTCATGGAGGCGTCCATCGTCTTCGAGATACTGGGCTGCACCGTTGAGGTGCTAGCCGAGGACGGCGACGCCGTGGAGCCGGGCCAGACTCTCTTGGAGTTGGAAGGCCCCGCGGCGGCGAT
>DAOVEE010000191.1 GCA_030669135.1 Candidatus Bathyarchaeota archaeon
CCGCAGCCTGTCCATCACCCGCCCCCAGTCTATGCCGCCGTCTCCGATGGGCAGATGCTGGTCGGTCTCGCCGTCGTTGTCGCTGACGTGGACGTGCCTTATCCTGTCCCCGAACCGCCGTATGAACTCCCCCACCTCGCCCCGGAGGTTAGCGTGGGCCACGTCGAGCACCATCCCCATCTCGAACTCCATCTCCTCGTAGAACAGCTCAAAGTCCTCGACGGAGACCAGCAGATAGGGCATGGAGTCGGGGACGTTCTCTATGAGCAGGTCAACGCCGTACTCCTCGGCGTACCTGAGAAGCCAGTTCAGGGATCTGAGGTTGAGGTTCCAGGCCTGCCCCTTCATGAACCTGTCCGTGGCCGTGGTCCAGCCGGGGTGCACCACGACGCACTCGGCGTCGAGCTCGCTGGCGAACCTTATGGAAGCCCGTATCCGCTTGAGTATCCACTCCCTGATGAGGTCGTCGTCCGCAGCCAGGTTGGTGTCCGCGTAGGGGGCGTGGATGCTGTAGCTCAGGTCGTAGCTGGCCCTGAGCTCTTGGAGCCGCTCCACCAGCTTGGGGTTTAACGCGTGGTGGCCGCTGTCCGCCAGCTCTATGTTCCGTGTGCCGAGGCTCAGGAGGTCGGGGAAGACCTGCTCCAGCGGCCTGTCCATGAGGTGGAGCGTGGAGGCTGCCAGGTTCATGCGCTATCAGATTCAAGGTTACAGGGCTCCACATAAGCCTTTTATCCCGTGCCTCAGATGCAGACTCGATAAGGTGGTGTTTTGATTCAGCTAAAAGACGGAGTCACCTGGGTGGGCGCCGTGGACTGGGACATCAGGAACTTCCACGGCTACATCACCCACAGGGGAACGAGCTACAACGCCTACATAGTGCAGGGGGAGAAGACTGCCCTCGTGGACACCGTGAAGGCGCCGTTCTACGAGACCATGCTCCGCCACATCGAGGAAGTCGTCGACCCCAAGGACCTGGACTACATCGTAGCCAACCACGCCGAGCCGGACCACTCCGGAGCCCTCACGCGGATCGCCAAGAAGGCCCCCGACGCCAAGATCGTCACAAGCGACAGAGGGATCCCTGTACTCAAGAAGTACTACGGCGACATGGACCTCATCAGCATCAAGGAGATGCCCCAGGTGGACCTTGGCGGCAAGACCCTCAGCTTCACACCGGTGCCCATGGCTCACTGGCCCGACAGCATGGTGAGCTACATCCCCGAGGACAAGCTGCTCCTGAGTAATGACGCGTTCGGCCAGCACATAGCTTCCACGGCCCGGTTCAACGACGAGGTTGACCAGGCAGTCCTCTGGCAGGAGGCCACCGCCTACTACGCCAACATATTGATGCCCCTGAGCCGCACCGTCAACAACGCCATCAAGGCTCTCGCAGGGCTCGACATAGAGATGATAGCGCCCAGCCACGGCATAGTATGGAGGAAGGACATCGGCGACATCCTGGCGGCGTACACCAGGTGGGTTGGCGGCGAGACGAGGCCCCGGGCCGTCATCGCCTACGACAGCATGTGGAAGAGCACCCAAGAGATGGCGTACGCCATAGCCGAGGGTGTGAGCAGCACCGGCGTCGAGACCAGGGTGTTCAACCTCACGGAGACCCACCGCAGCGACATCATCACCGAGATAATGGAGGCCCGCGCAGTCCTCGTGGGCAGCCCCACCCTGAACAACCATGTCTACCCGACGGTCGCCGGGTTCCTAGCCTACATGCGCGGCCTCAAGCCCCAGAACAAGATAGGCGCCGCCTTCGGCAGCTACGGCTGGGCGGGCGGAGCCAAACGGTTCGTCGAGGAGCAGATGAAGCTTGCAGGCGTTGAGCTCGTGGAGAACGACCTCGACTTCAGCTACAAGCCCACCGAGGAGGAGTGGCGGAAGTGCTACGAGTTCGGGGCCATGATGGGTGAAAGAATCATATCCTAATCATTTGTATAAGACACCGTGACGGCTTTCTCTGTCGAAGTGGACCTCTCGTTCATCGAGCAAGCGCTGGGGTACATCTCTTCGCCCTCGTCAACCAGACTCGACAAGATTCTAAGACACCCAGCGGCGAAGGGCGTCCACTCACACGCCGTGAGGTTCTGTAACACCGAGAAAGGTCTGGCAGGGTTCTGGGAGGAAAGGCTGAGGGGCGTCACCGCAGACGCCGTCGACAGGACTCGGGCTAACGTAGTCTACATGGCAGACAACACAGGGATGTTCAGGGAGGCCTTCGACGAGCTCATGGGATACGTGCCGCAGGACTTGGAGCTTCGGTGCCATCTGTACGCCGTGGTGGGGTACGACATAGGCATAGTGTCCGATGGGGACGCTTACCTGAACCTGGCCCACAGCGTCTATCTGGATCAGAGGGAGCTCGTCTACTTCGCGATGCATGAGCTCCACCACGTGGCGTACACCCACTACCAGCCCATCTACTCGTTCAGCGACCTCAAGACCACCATGGACCTGAGACGCGTCGTGATGTACTCCACCCACCTGGAGGGGCTCGCAGTCCACGCTGCCTACGAGAAGCGTAGAAGAGAGGACGGGCTCAACCACGTGGACTACCGGCATTACATAGACCAGAGTAAGAGAGGCCGGGTCATTGAGGAGTACTTCAATATCTGGGACGACCTGAGAAGCAGACCAGAAAGGAGCTTCAGGGAAGACGACTTTGAAATAATCGAGAGGCTCAGCGGCGAGAGGCTGTGGTACGTGGCTGGGCTCCACATGGCGTTAACCGTCGACGAGCGGCTGGGGCGAGAAAGGTTGACAGAGACGATCAAGTCTGGCCCGAGTTCTTTCTTCGACGCCTACGAGTCCGCGCTTTAGATGAAAAGGTAGTTCACGTAGAACACCATCTGCAGCCAGGTGAGAGCCGTGCTTATCAGGGCACCCGCCGTGAGCTGGAGCTTGCTGTGGGCCTTCAATTCGAGCCTCGCCCAAGCCACCGGGAGGAACAGCATGAAAAGCGGCAGCATCCGGGTGCCCAGTAGGTAGACCAGCGCCGTCACGGGGCTCGTCACCCCTGAGGCGTGGATGCTGATCTTCCACTTGAACGTGATCACCAGCAGCACAATGCCGTTCACTATGTAGCACGCCATGAGGGCGGTTATCGGCGGCGGCGCGTCTACCATGATGAGGGCGACTGTGCCCATCACGTAGGACGTGATGGTGGCGAGGAAAGGTATGAACCTCTCCAGCCTTTTGGTGGCGTAGAAGTCCGAGATTACCCCC
>DAOVEE010000280.1 GCA_030669135.1 Candidatus Bathyarchaeota archaeon
GGTCTTCTTCAAGGCGGGAGGAGACTGGTGCTACCTCTGGACCCCCATGACCTTCAAGGCGGACACGCCCTCGGCCGTGGTCATCCACCACCACGGCAACCGGGGCTACGTCAAGGAGGACACGGCCGACTGGCTGGAGGAGGACCGCAAGACGGCGTTCCTCAAGGCGGTGATGAGCAACAACATAGCCATAGCTGGCAGCCACGCATGCGGCAACCACTGGGGAAACCCGTGCAGCGTCAAAGCCAACGGCGCCCTCCTCGACGCCATCACGGCCTCACCCCACGTAGACCCCAAACGCATCGGGTTGATGGGCGGAGGCCTCGGCGGCCTACTCATATGGAACAGCGTCCTCGGCCCCATGATGGGGCGGGTGAAGCAGGTGACCGTCATGCAGGCGGTGAGCAGCATCGAGTCCATCATAAGGGCCCACAAGTTCAAGGACCAGCAGCTGGTGGCCTACGGGCTGCCCCCGGACATGCCCGACGACGAGGCTGTTGAGAGGCTGGCCGCCTCGGACCCCCTGCCTCGGCTTCGGAGGCTCAGGAAGGGATCGCCTCTCCCCAGGACCGCCCTCTACCACGGCGCGGTGGACGACAACGTGCTGCCCGACGCCAACGCCGTGGCCCTCGCGGAGGCGCTGAGGGCCGCGGGGGCCGAGGTCAAGCTGGAGCTCTTCCCCGGGGTGGGCCACAACACCTACGGCATGGGCGAGGAGATGGAGGGCAGGCTCAAGGTCTTCTTCTCCACCCTATAGTTTTCCGCGTAACACATAACAGGGCTCACGCACATTTGTTGGCGTCAGGTGGTTCCATGGAGCTAGAGTACGTATCGGAGGACGTCGCCTACATCCCGGGCGCGGTAAACATCGGCGTCATAATAGACGAGGGCAGGGCCACGCTCGTAGACACCGGCTTGGACAGAGACTCGGGCCGTAAAATAAGGAAGCTGCTGGAGGAACGCGGCATCGAGGTCGCGGCCATCATTAACACCCACAGCCACGCCGACCACTTCGGAGGCAACGACTACCTGGTCCGCAACACCGGCGCCACCGTGTACGCTCCGTCCGTGGAGTCGGGGATCATCCAGAACCCCATCTTGGAGCCCGTGTACCTGTTCCACGGCGCTGCGCCCATCAAGAACCTGAGGAACAAGTTCGTGCTCGCCAAGCCGTCCCCCGTGCACCACGTGCTGACGCCAGGCGAGACGACGATAAACGGCAGGACCATCGAGATAGTGCCGCTCCCCGGGCACAGCCTCAACCAGGTGGGAGTCCTCGTGGACGACGTGCTGTTCTGCGCCGACACGGTGTTCAGCGAACGGGTCATAGACAAGTACCGGGTGCCCGTGGTCCAGGACGTCGGGAGCCACAGGGACACCCTGAAGGCGTTGAAGGAGACTGGGCATGGGCTCTACGTGCCCAGCCACACCAAGCCCACCGACGACATCACCGGGCTCGTGGAGAGAAACCTGGAGACCGTCGAGACCATACTGGCGGACGTCCTCAGGCTGCTGGATGAGCCCAAGTCGACGTCCGAGGTCCAGTCCGAGCTGTGCTCAAGCTACGGCCTTGACTTGGACGTGGTGCAGCAGTACTATCTGATACACACAACCCTCATGGCGTACCTAGGCTGCCTCTACGAGGAGAACTCTGTGGAGATTCGGCTGGAAGGAAACTCCCTACGATGGGCTAAAGCCCGGTAACATATTGTAGGGTAATTGGGATAGGACCCCGAGGTTGGTGGAGATTGGGGGTGCCATCGAAGACGCCTTTCCTAAATCTTATCATCACCTGGAAGGAGTACAACTCATGCCCCAAGT
>DAOVEE010000275.1 GCA_030669135.1 Candidatus Bathyarchaeota archaeon
CCCGAAGATATTGGAACCGATGCACATCCATCACTTGCTCAGAATGCACGCTCAGCCTTTTTAAGATTGTTGGATAGCTTCACCTGTCCAGCCTGTCACTGGGAAACCGTTATCACCGACGGCTCAGCTAAAGGGAGTTGATTAGATTGTCAGACGATCCCTACCTCCAGATACTGGACCACGACATCGGGGAGTACAGGTCCTGCAGCTTCCACTGGGACTGCGAGAACTGCACCAAGAACCTCTGCATAAGCCTCGTTGGGGTGGCGGAGCTTCCGTCCCTCTACGGCAGCTTCAAGATACTGGGGTTCGCCAACAACAAGGACCATATCGCCGTCGTCAAGGGAGAGGTGTCCGGGAAGGACGGCGTGCTGACCAGGCTCCACTCCTCATGCCTCACAGGCGACGCCCTGGGCTCCCTCCGGTGCGACTGCGGGCCACAGCTCCACACGGCCCTCGCGCTACTTGAACAGGAAAAACACGGTATTCTTCTCTACATGCAGCAGGAGGGCAGGGGCATCGGCCTCGTCAACAAGATAAAGGCGTACCAGCTTCAGGACGCGGGGTTCGACACCTACGACGCGAACCTCCACCTAGGCTTCGAGCCCGACGAGAGGGACTACGAGGTCTCCGCAGCCATGCTGGATAAACTGGGGATTCAGAGCGTGAGGCTGCTCACGAACAACCCAGACAAGGTGAAACAGCTTGAGAGGTACGGCGTCGAGGTCACAGAGCGTGTGCCGCTGGAGGTCCCCGCACAGGAGCACGATGAACACTACATGAGGACAAAGAAGGAACGGTTTGGGCATAAACTCAGGCTGTGACCGGTTGAACGGACGCCAATTTTTTGTAACTAATTTGAAATACTAGGAAAATTTCAGTATGACCACCCGGGTAGAGATCATGGAGCCGAAGGTCAACCCCACAGCCCGCCTCACAGGGACGGCAATCCTCGCGGCACTAGTGCTCGTGTTCGACTACACTCTCAAGTACTCGGGGCTGAAGATTCCCTTCCCGTGGTTCCCGGACCTCAAGTTCGACTTCACGGGGGTCCCGATAGCGCTCAGCCTGCTCATGTATGGGCTGCCGTCTGCCACGACTACGTCGATGGTGGCGGGGCTGGGCATCCTCGCCAGGAGCGGTAACCTCATATCCGCCCTCATGAAGACAGCCGCTGAGCTCTCCACGGTCGTCGGATTCTGGCTCGGCCACTACTTGGCCGGCGTTTCCGGCGTTGAGGGTGTCAAGGGTAAGATCGCCGCGTACAGTGGGGGCCTCCTATGCCGCGTCGTCGTAATGTCCGTGGCCAACATCATCGTGCTGCCCAACTTCTGGGGGGTCCCCCTCGAGGTGGCCTACGGCCTGATGCCTCTAATCGCCGGTTTCAACGTCGCCCAGGGACTCATCTCCCTCGGCTTGGGCAGCTACCTCTTCGACGCCGTCGAGAAGAGGCTCCCCCACTGAGCCCCGTGGTCTTAAATTCTCTGAACGCCGTAGATTCAGTTGATCGAGTTGAAGGAAACCGCTTACAAATGGATAGACGAGAACGAGAAGAGTATCATCGAGTGGAGCGACAAGGCATGGGAGTTCGCCGAGCTAGGCCTCTTGGAGTTCAAGACATCTGAGTACCTCTCGGGCGTCGCCGAGAAGCACGGGTTCAAGGTGGACCGCGGCGTCGCCGAGATGCCCACCGCCTTCATGGGCACGTGGAGCAACGGCAAGGGCCCCACCTTAGGCATCCTGGGGGAGCTGGACGCCCTCGCGGGCATCAGCCAGAAGGCCGTCCCCTACAAGGAGCCCGTCAAGGAGGGGGCCCCGGGCCACGGCTGCGGCCACAACATATACGGCGCCGGCGCAATTGCGGCGGCAATCGCCCTCAAGACAGCGATGGAGGAGCACAAGGTGAAGGGAACCGTGAAGGTCTACGGGTGCCCCGCCGAGGAGACCCT
>DAOVEE010000189.1 GCA_030669135.1 Candidatus Bathyarchaeota archaeon
ATCCTTCTGCTCTTTCTTCTCTACGACGCCTCTGGTTTCCCTTGGCTCCACCGATCTCCTTATCTGGAGTATGAGGTTCGCGAGGAGCCCGAACAGGGCTATCTGGACCCCTGATGTGACCAGCAGCATGGAGATCAGGTATGAGTAGGGGTTCACGAAGCCGGGGCGGCCCGAGAAGACCTTGCTCATGGACAACACCGCCAGCGAGACCAGCCCAGCGAGGAGAGCCGCGCCGCCCAACAATAGGGCCAACGCGTCGAGACGCACGGAGAGAAGGTCCCGGAGCTTGAGGCTCACCTTGACGCCGAGGGGCTGACGGCTGGGGCGGCGGTCGTCGACGGTCACGGGCACCTCCTTGACGCTGTAGCCCCGCCTCTTGGCCTCCATCAGCAGCTCCGTCTCGAATATCTGGCTACGCGACGGAACCAGCGCCGCGAGGTCCAGAAAGCAGTCACGCCTGTAGGCCTTGACGCACGTCGTATCTGTGAGGCTGGTGCGGAGGAGCATCCGTACGAGCCAGTGGTAGCCTCTGCTGAGGGTCTTTCTGAGTGTTGAACGATGGTCCAGGTCTCCGTTCAGCCGCTTGGACCCCACCACGAGGCTGTAGTCGTCTAGGAGTCTCACGCTCTCCGGTATGAACCCTAGGTCGACGGAGAGGTCGATGGGGAAGTAGACCACCTTGTCGTGGATCGCGGACCTCACCCCCTCCTTGAGGGCCTCGCCTAGGCAGGGCTCGGGTAGCTCCACGACCCGGACCCCGTCCAGCGTCCGTTTAAGCTCGCGGGCCACATTGCCGGTGTCGTCTACGCTCCCGTTCTCGACGAGGATAATCTCGTACCTACTGAAGTGCCTCGCGAGGAACTCGCTAAGCACAAACGTGTTGACCCTGAGAAGCCCCGCCTCGTTGTGGACAGGCACGACGAGGCTGACCTCCGGCATCACCCTCAATCCCCCCTGCAGGCAAACAGCCAAGTAACCCTTACTATAAACTCATATATTTTAGGTTTACTAGAAACTCAATGATGGGTTATGAGGGTCTGCTTCGTCTCGCCGGAGTTCTTCGGGCTGGGGGTCCACGGCGGCTTCGGCTACGTCACCAAGACCCTGAGCGAGGGTCTCGCCGATAGGGGCTTCGACGTCTGCGTGGTGACACCAAGAAGAAAAAGTCAGGGAGCCGTTGAGACAGTGAACGGCGTGAAGGTTCTCAGCTACAAGCCATACACGGGGCTTCCGGGGCCCGCAGGGGCCCTCGCATCAAGGTGGAGCTACATCAACCTGATCAGAGAAGTCGACGCGGACATCTACCACAGCCAGGCTGTGAGCCTTAACACTTATGTCGCCCAGAGTGCTGCCCCGGATAAGCGTCACCTGATCACGTTCCAGGACCCCTACGATGAACGCGAGTGGGCGAGGATAGCGGAGGTGGAGCCCAGGTACAGGGGCCTCAAGCATGGAGTAAGGGTCAAGCTGGAGAAGCACGTGCTCTCATCCGCCTGCAGACGCGCCGACGCGCTGTACACGCAGGCATGGTTCCTGGCCGAGAAAGCCCGAAGATACTATGGCTTCAAGGAGTCTCCCGGCTTCCTGCCTAACCCGGTGCCCATACCCGAGACGCCGCGCGGGAAGAGCCCGCGGCCCACGGCCTGCTTCCTCGCCCGCTGGGACCCCCAGAAGAGGGTGGAGCTGTTCTTCAAGCTGGCACTGGAGCACCCGGAAGTCCATTTCATCGCCATGGGGCGAAGCCACGACGAGACGAGGGACAGGGAGCTGAGGGAAAGATACGGCGGAGTACCCAACCTCCAGCTGACCGGCTTCGTCTCTGAGGAGAAAAAGTCCAAGATACTGGGGAAGAGCTGGGTGCTCGTCAACACCAGCGTCCGCGAGGCCCTCCCCGTGAGCTTCCTAGAGGCCCTGGCCCACGGAACCCCCATCATCAGCGGGGAGAACCCCGACGGCCTGACGGCGGACTACGGATACGTAGCCGAGGACGGCGACTACTCCGCGGCGGTGAAGCGGCTTCTCACTGACGACGAGAGACTGGAGAAGGGGGGCAGGGGTAGACGCCACGTAGAGGAGGTCCACGAAGCCGGGAAGGCCGTGGACCGCCACGTGAAGATATACGAGTCTCTAGAGGTCTAGGCTTGCGGCTGGTGGTGTTCGGCGGCTGGTTCGGCTCAAGGAACCTGGGGGACGACGCCATACTCATAGGCCTGCGCAACGTCCTCGGCAGGGCGGTGCCGGGCGTAGAGCTGGTCGCTCTCTCCACCGACCCAGAGTACACGGAGAGGGTGTGCGGCGTCGAGGCCGTCAAGCTCCGGAGCCCCCGGAGCCTCGTCAGGAACAGGGATGAGTACCTCAGGATGTTCGAGGAGGCCGACGGCTGCATAGTCTCCGGCGGCACCCCCATCTACGACTACGGCCACCTCAGCAGGGCCATACACATGGCCCTCCCCGCGATCAAGGGGAAGCCCCTCGTGTTCTTCGGCGTCGGAGCGAAGCCCCTGTCCTCCTTCAAGGGCCGGGAGGTCACGAGACTGCTTCTCAGAGGCGCCTCGCTCATATCCACGCGGGACGCCCCGTCGCGCGGCGTGTTGATGCAACTCACCCGGACCCCGATAGTGGTCACAGGGGACAGCGCCCTGCACATGGAGCCGGTTACACCGGAGAAGCCGTCTGAGCAAGTGGCCCTGATATGCCCGAGGCACCTATCACTGAACCACAGAAAGAGCTACCACCAGCCTTTGACCTCGTCCGAGATCAACAAGATAAGACACATGGTCGCCAGGGCCGCGGACCACCTGATCTCGAAGGGCTACGAGGTGCGGTTCACGCCCTTCCACACGGTGCCCCCCGACGACGACCGTCTTGAGATCACCAGGGTGTTGAACCTGATGAAAAGCGGGGAAGCCGTGACGCTGCCCAGGCCGGCGTCGCCGGAGGCGGCACTGAGGTTAACCGCGGAGGCCGGGCTGGTGGTGGGGCTCCGCCTCCACTCGTTGATACTGGCGGGGCTCTCCGGGACCCCCGTGGCCAGCGTCGGGTACGACATAAAGATCGACGGCTTCATGAGGCTCGCCGGGGCGAGCCGTAGCCTCTGCCACGCCGAGGACGGCCTGGACGCCCTGAGCGCCAGAGTAGACCACATAATCGACGACCACGAAGAGGCCCAGCGAACCCTGGCGGATAACGTCGAGATGATGAGGAGAAGGATAAGCAGCGAGTCCCTGAAGGCGGCTAGGCTGCTCTC
>DAOVEE010000057.1 GCA_030669135.1 Candidatus Bathyarchaeota archaeon
CATTTCCACCGCCGCCTTGAACAGCGACCTCAACGCGGCGCCGTACCCCATGTTACGGTCATGCCTGACCACCACCGCCCCCATGGCCTCCGCTATGTCCCCCGTCAGATCCACCGACCCGTCGTCACACACGATAACCCTGTCCACCTCCCTCAACAACCGAGCCAGCGCCGAGGCAACGATCCTCGCCTCAGGCAGGCACAAGAGCCACCGCCAACCCAGACACACCGAAACATGCCTACTAACATATTTGAAACATACAGATCAAACCACCATTGAAAGTCATTTACGAGCATCGAAAGAGTAGATCAAGCCTACCTCGCCAACCGCCTTCAACGCGTGTCAGCCGCCGAGACGCTAGATAGGCTCCCTGCGGCCCAGAATCTTCAGGCACAGCTCTCTGGTAACCCAGAAGCCTTGGCTAATCAAGGCGCTGCACAGCTCCTCCGGACCTTCACTCACATACCCTTTGTCCATCAACAGCTTCAAGACACCCAAGGTGCCCATGACTCCTACTCCAAGCCTCCTAGCCGCCCTACGGGCCCTCAAGTCGTCGAGTAGAGCCAGATCCGCGTCCACATCTAATGCCAGGGCGATGGTCTCAGCCTCCCCTCTCCCCAAGGTCGAGGACAAAATACCCACGAGCTCAATGTTAGAGGCCTCGGCGACGCGGGCGAGCCCCAGACCGGCGAGCCGCTCCAACTCATCATGCAGCTCTCCACGCCCGACCTCATCCACCACGGCAGCCGACAGAAACACGTCATCGAAGAGCCTCGGCAGCAAACCAAGATACCTCATCCCACCGAGAGAGATCAGAACGGAGGTATCCGCTACAGCCCTCAACCTGGCTGCTTCCCCGCGACTTCCCCAGCCGCACCGATCTCCTCGAGAGCCTCATCCTCGTCCAGGTAGCTGTACCTGAACCCGACGCTCCGGAGCAAAGCCGAAAACTCGGATCGAGACATCCCCACAAGCTCCGCCGCCTTCGCGAGAGTCACACTCCTAGAAGCCAGGAGACCCAGAGCTATGAGGAACCGCTCCTTGTCCTCCCTCTTCTCGAAAAGGGGAAAATCCTCCACCGAACTAGACAACGACAACGACGTACGCCAGCTAATGGATGACCCCCAATCTATTTATTCTTTTCAGAAACAACTGATGGATCAACGATCATCATGTCAACATACTCCCTGAGCCGCACCAGCACCGACGCAACGTAACGCTTCTCGTCGCAAGCACAAGAGCCACCGCCAACCCAGACACACCGCGCCACCAACCAGGAAAACGGCTCATGGATGACAACCGCAGTCCCACCGAAGGGGTGAGGATGGGTAAACCTTTTTATGAATGGGTAAACAAGTACTGGGTGGGTAGAAAGATTGACTCTCGTTTCCCTCGACGGCAGAGGAAGGATAACCATCCCCCAGAGCATCAGGGACAGACTCCAAGCCGACAGGTTCCTAGTGTCCCTTGAGGAGGACGGCGTCCACCTGGTGCCGGTCCCGGACCCGAGGGACGCCAAGGCCTCCATGAACATCCCGTGGAGCCTGGAAGAGCTTGAGGAGGCCCAGGAGCAGCATGTCCTCCGCCGAGCCTGAGAAAGCCCTCCTGGACGCCGACGTCTTCATAAGCTACATAGCCGGCGACCAGCTGCTGCCCCACTCGGAGAAAGCGGTGGAGTCCATACTGAACCAGACCCTGGAAGCCAGCGTCAGCAGCATCATCTACGACGACGTCGTCACAGCCCTCAGATCCAAGGAGATGCCCATACCCCGGGTAATCGAAATGGTGGCAGCCATGGCCAGCATCCCCCACACCGTCATACCGGTGGACGCGGCCACCACCGTCAACGCCCTAAGGATCTACATGACCCACGGAGGACCAAGGAGGCTCCACTACTTCGACTCCTACCACGTAGCCACAGCCCTAAGACAGAGCCTACCCCTCATCACCAGCGACAAATACATAATAACGAACCAGGCAAAGCTCGGCATCAGAGCCGCAGACCTAAGAAACTACTAGACCTAGATCACAGACCCATAGAGCCAGACATCAAAACCAGGGCGTGGTGCTCCTCAACGTAAGCCGGCACTAGAGCCACCACCAACCCAGACACACGACCCACACCATATTTGAAACATACCGATCAAACCACCACTAACAGTCAGACAACGAATAACCAAGACACCGACAACCTCATCCCAGCACACACAGGCACAGACGATAGACCCCGCCCCACCGGCACCCGCGACCCAAGGCAAACAACCATTCCTAAACAGGATATAAAAAACAGACTGCAACCAGAAGCACCGCGAACAGAGGAACATATAAATACACTGATAAATACACAGAAAACGATGGAGACATGGGCCACAGAACCTTAACCATCTCGGACGAAGCCTACAGGATACTCTCAAGCCTGAAGAGGGAGAAGGAGAGCTTCACCGACGTCATAAAACGTGTCTTCGGCGAGCCTCGGAAGAGGCCCCTGGCGGCCTTCACGGGGGCGTGGCAGGGCAGCGACGAGGAGCTGAACCGGATACTCGGGGACATCGACGATCTCTGGAAGACCTACGACGCGGAGCTGAGACAAGGGGAATGGTCTGCCTAGACACGGACTTCATGGTCGCCCTCCTAAGAGGCGACCCCAGGGCCGCCGCGAAAGCCGGGGAGCTGGACACGAGAGGAACAAGGTTGGCGACGACCCCCGTCAACGCCTTCGAACTCTTCCTGGGAGCCCACCGCTCAGAGAGGAGGGGGGACAACGTCACCCGAGTCCTCGAGCTCCTGAGCAGCCTAGAGACCCTCGAGTTCGACCTGTGGGCGTCAGAGAAAGCCGGCTCCATCGCCGCCGACCTATGGTCACGGGGAGAAACCATAGGCGCAAGGGACTCCATGATAGCGGGCGTGGCGATGAGGCACGGCGAGGCCATCCTCACCCGGAACACCAGACACTTCTCAAGGATCCCCCAGCTCCGGCACGAAGAATGGTAAGCCAATCTCCGCAGAGACCCTGGCCAAAGCACGGCGTCCTGCCCAGCGAAGATGACAATCACTCCAGTTCCACCCCAGACCTCTATCATTTTAACCCACCTTCAACAACATGTGAACGACATGACCCAGGCAACAACCGACGACGTCATCGCCGAGGTGAGGAAGATGAACCAGCGGCTCGAATCCATAGAGAGAGCCCTCACATCGATGATGACCACGCTCATGCCCCTAGAGAAGCTCAGCCCAGAAGAGTGGAAGGAACTGGAGAGCATCGAGGCAGAGATGAAGAGCGGCCAAACGGTACCCCTAGAAGAACTCGAGAAAGCGTCGAAGTAGACCCATGCCCGGCTAACCTCCGCCGCTCTCAGCACACAAGTTCATAACCGGCCTAAACAAGCGGCATATCGACCAAACACACGAAGCCCCGTTAATCTACCTCGCCTCAACTACCACAAAGGTATACAACGCATAAAAGCTCCTAACGCAGGATAAAGCAAGTCAGAAATCTGACACGTGGAGAACCTTAACAGGCGGCGAGCCAAGGTTCACTCTATCGACAAAGTCCTCTTTATCCAACGAGACCAGGATCGACCCCGCCTCAATCGCTGTCCTCAGATACAAGGAATCAACAGCATAGACACTGTACTCGTGACACAGCGCAAAAGCCTGGAGGCAGAACTCCCTGTTACACGCGACCGTAAGCAAGGGACTCATCATCCCGTCAAGCATTGCCCTTGCCCTCTCAGCCAACTCGACTCCAACCCTCCTAGCTAGAGTCCCTAACACCTCAACATACATTATGCTAGGCTCAACTAGGGTGAAGCCCTTTGGAACCCGGCTCAAGATCTCTACGCATTTACCACTATAAGGTTCATCGCCTTTAAGAGCCGCCACGAATACGTTTGCGTCCAGCGTCACCAGCTTCGAGTCAGCGTCCATGTCCTCTACTCTTCCTGAACTCCTCAAGGACGAAGGGCTCTCCCACCCACACCCTAGACACTTCCCCCCTTAGAGCCAAAAAACCCTCGATGGACCCCTCAACCGCCAGCTGCTCCGCCACGGCGACACCCACCTTCAGCTTAAGGGCTGAGAGCTCCCGCTCGATCTCGTTAAGCCTGTTCAAGACCTCCGTTAAACCAGTGTCCAACGCCTTCTCACCCAAATATGTGAAAACACTGATATTTTAACCTTCAACACATGCACACATCACCCGATGAAGCGCGGGATCGACATTAAAACAACTAACCACCCAAACGGTACCCCGATACATACCTCGTCAGATCAACAGACCCGTCGTCACACACGATCACCCGGTCAACATACTCCCTGAGCCGCACCAGCACCGACGCAACGTAGCCCTCCTCGTTATAGGCAGGCACAAGAGCCACCATCAACCCATACACTGAACCTGGCAAGACATTTATACGCCACTACATTTCCATCATCCAAGGAGACCACCATGAGCGACTGGAGGAACAGAGTAACGCTAGACCCAGACATCTTAGCGGGAAAACCAGTTATAAAAGGCACCCGAATCTCCGTCCAACACATCCTGGAACTCCTAGCCAACGGCTGGACAGAACAAGCGATACTCGAAAACTACCCCCAACTAGAGAAGGAAGACATACAATCCGCCCTAAGATACGTCACAGACATCCTAAAGGACGAGACGGTGTACCCATACCCTTGACCAAGCTTCTAGCCGATGAAAACATACCAAGAAAGACGGTAGAGATACTAAAAAAAGAAGACCTGGACATCACCTCGGTTTCGGAGACCTCACCAGGCCTGAGCGACAGAGCCGTCATCGATCAGGCTAACAAGGAAAACAGGATCATAATAACCTTCGACAAGGACTTCGGTGAACTCATCTTCAAGGAAAGACTAAAGGTTAAGGGCCTGATACTTCTGAGGATCGCCCCCGCCTCGCCTGAACACATAGCCGAAAGGATACGGCATACATTGTCTCAGGTGACCCCACTTGAGAACAAGATAGTCACCGTTAGAGAAGACAGGACAAGGGCTACCCCTCTGAGACGGCCGATCGAATAAACTCCGATAAACAGCCAACCACCCAAACGGTACCATAGACACATATCTTGTCAGATCCGCCGACCCGTCGTCACACACGATCACCCGGTCAACACACTCCCTGAGCCGAACCAGCAACGAGGCGCTCCTCAACGTAAGCAGGAACAAGAGCCACCGCCAACCCAGACACATCGAAACATAGTTTACAGCATATTTGAAACACATCGATCAAACCACCACAAACAGTACAAGCAATAATAGCCAGGTATTGACAGCCTCATCCCAGCACGCCCAGGCGGAGATATACACAGTGAGCGTCCACCTGCAGAAACCCTAAAATACATTGGCTATAATGGCTATATTGGTTATGAGCACCATATCGGTTAAGGAGGATGTCAAAGAGGATCTGCTGAGGTACGCCTCCGAGCTCCAGGTGAAGATGGGCCGCAGGGTGGACTTCAACGAAGCCATCCGCTTCCTCTTAATGGAAAGGAGGAAGCACCCGTCCCTACTAGCCGAGGCCTGCACCCCGGCTGCGGGCGCCGAGGAGGCGAAGAGAGCGTTGATGGAGGAGAGGAGACTCGACGAGGAGAGAGCTGAAAGGCGTCTACGCCGTTGACGCAGGCCCACTCATCGACCTCGTCTACGGGTCGGGAGGCGGAGCGGCCCTCAGAAACGCCCTTCTCGACGAGTCCGTCTCCGCCGTAACCCACGAGTTGGCTATTACCGAGTTGAGGTACATTCTGTGCAGAGGGCTGGGGAGACGGGAGGCAGAGGTCAAGGTCGAGAAGCTCCTCGCGTCCGGCTACCTGCTGGTGGAGGACGTGTCGGTGCTGATCGCCTCGGCGGCGGACATCAAGTGCGAGAGGGCGTTATCCCTGCCGGACTGCTTCACCCTGTCTCTGGCGAGGCGCCTGTCCGTGCCAAGCCTCTTCGCCGGAAGGGAGAGGGAGCTGCTGGCGGAGATGGAGAGGAGAGCCTTCGACGTCGAGATAGAGTACCTGGAGGACTATGCATAGCCATGGAACACTCACGAAGAGCCCCAAGACGGAGCCCTAGGGTGCATCCTCGAACTCTATGCGCGAAAGAGACACATCCAACAAAACCTCGTATCCACTGAACTCTTCACCCAGAACCCTCCTAGTCAGCCGGGATGCCGGTCATCACGGAATACCCGCCGACCCTTCGTCGCAGACGATCACCCTGTCCACCTGCTTCATCAATCGAACCGGCGCCGAGGCGACGTAGAGCTCCTCGTTAAAAGCAGACGCAAGAGCCACCGCCAACACAGACACCCCGCAACCAAACAAACACCTTACAACATGCTTGAAAATAATCGATTCATAGCATCTTAACCAGGTCTCTCACTTTCTGATCCTGCGCCTTATCGCATATCAACAGAGCCTCACCTGTGTCCACGACTATGAGATCCCTGACCCCCACGGTGGCTATAAGCCGGTCCCCCCCAAAGATCAGAGAACCCGAAGTATCTACACCCAGATGCCTCCCCTTCACCACGTTTCCATCAGAGTCCTTCGGCAACAGGCTCATGACGCTACTCCATGTACCCAGGTCCGACCAGCCGACGTCCACAGGAATCACCACGACGTCGCTCGCCTTCTCCATGACCCCATAGTCTATGGTTTCTCGAGGCACATGCCTCCAAGAAGCCTCCAACACCTCCATATAGGCGGGTGATCCAACGGCGTCCCCGATGACAGACAGCTGATCGTAGAGTTCAGGCATATGTGACCTGAACTCCTCGAGTATCCTGTCCACCCTCCAGATGAACATCCCGCTGTTCCACGAGTACCGCCCCGACCCCACCATCTCCGAAGCCGTCGTCCTGTCAGGCTTCTCTGTGAACCGGCTTACACGGAGCACCCTGAGCCCACGTACTCTGTCAACGAGATCTCCATGCTCGATGTACCCGTACCCCGTGGAGGGTTCACCGGGCTCTATCCCCAACGTAACTAGGTGACCCATATTGGCGGCATCCACAGCGGTCCGCAGCGCAGCATGGAACCCTTCAACGTCTCCTATATGATGGTCGGCGGTCAACACCACCATCACCGACCCCGGGCTACGCTCCGCTATATGGACCGCCGCTAAACCTATGCACGGAGCCGTCCCCATGCCAGCCGGCTCTACGACGAAGTTAGCCTCCGGGATACACGGCTCCTGACGCCTCAGCTCCTCAACGAGACGGCTCCCCGCCACAACCAACACGCGGTCTAGCCCCACCAGGGGCTTAATCCTCCGAACGGCTTCCTGGAAAAGCGTTTCGTCTCCGAGAAAACTCTGGGTCTGCTTCGGCTTCTCCTGTGTGCTGAGAGGCCAGAGACGAGTCCCCGTTCCCCCGGCCATTATTACGGCGTAAACTTCCATGAAAACTCGATAAGTTATACGGCTTAACGAAATAAAACCCTGCGTTCTCACCATTTTATAGATAAGAAGCGTTAGTATATACCGTGGCTGGTACCGACTCCTACTTTAAACTGTTGTTCGATCTCCCTGTGCTAAGCGGCACCAACATGGAGGTGCCCATAGCCGACCCCGACGACCCGGCGTACAGGCTGTTCGACCTCTTCGTCGTGAACAACGTTGGAGCCGTGATAGTCGTCGAAGACGAGTCCCCGGTGGGGATAGTCACAGAGCGAGACATCATCGGCAGGGTGTTGAAACAGGAAAGAGACGTGGAGACGACGACGGTGAGGATGATCATGTCGTCCCCACTAATCACCATCGAGGCAGACGAGTCCATACGTGAAGCCATCGACTTGCTGAGAACCCACGACATCAGGAGACTCGTGGTCACCGAAAAAGGAAACCTGATCGGCCTCACCACGGAGAGGAGGCTGCTGAACCTCGCTCACACCGTCTACCTGGAGAGAACCAGGGGAGTAAGCGCCGGCTCCGTGGATTCAGGGATCGAGAAACCCGTGATAGCTTACCTCAGCACCTACCCTCCGCGGGAGTGCGGCATAGCCACCTTCACCCAAGACCTCGTCGACTCGATAACGAAGCAGCAGTCTCTCTCGCCGCCGTTCATAGTCGCCATCAACGACAAGGGAGGCTACTACGACTACCCCATCGAGGTCAAGCTACAGGTGGAACGGGAGAACCGGGAGTCCTTCGAGGCCGTGGCTACCCAGGTAAAGGACTCCGGCATCAAGCTGGTGAACATACAACACGAGTACGGCTTGTACGGAGGCAGCTGGGGGGATCACCTAATCTCATTCATGGAGGAGGTGGACAAACCGATAGTAACCACACTCCACACGATACTACAGGACCCCTCGCCAGAAGCAAAGAGGGTGATGGACGAGATCCTCAGGCTCAGCGACCTCGTCGTCGTCTTGGCGAGGGTGGGAGCCAAGATACTCGAGGAACGCTACGACACCCTGTCATTCAAAGTGAGATACATACCTCACGGATGCCCCAACGTACCCTTCATAAAAAGCCAGACGGCGAAACAGGGACTGGGCCTCGAGAAACGCTACGTTCTATCCACCTTCGGCCTCATAAGCAGAGGAAAAGGAATAGAGTACGCCATCCAGTCCATGCCGGAGATAGTGGAGAAGAAACCCGAAGCCATCTACTTGGTTATCGGGGAGACGCACCCCGAGGTCCGGAAACACGAGGGAGAGTCATACAGACAGAGCCTCTCCGACCTAGCATCCGAGCTGGACATAGAGGACAACGTAAGGTTCGTGAACAGGTTCTTGAGCAAGAGCGACCTAATAAGGTTCCTCCAGGCAACCGACACCTACATCCTTCCGTACCCCAACAGAGACCAGATAAGCAGCGGCACCATGCTATACGCGTTATGCACGGGCAAAGCGATAGTCACAACCCCCTTCCTCCACGCAGAGGAGGTGATAAACGAGGGAGCCGCGGTAGGATGCGAGTTCAGAGACCCCGAGTCCATCGCCAGAATAGTCAACACCCTCATCGACTCGGAGAAACTAAAGGACCAGTACGAGAGACGGGCTTACGAGTACACCAGAGACAAGATATGGCCCAACGTCGCCATGACGTACATCAACGAGTTCTACAAGACCCTAGGAATGTGAGGCTATGCGGGACACAGGCACACACAAGCTAACCGGCATCAACCTGTTCACCGACGAGACCGGCATCCTCCAGCACTCAAAATACGGCGTCATCGACAGAAGACACGGCTACTGCACAGACGACAACGCCAGAGCCCTCATAGCAGCCGTGAGACACCATCAACTACACGGAGGAAGCGAATCCCTCCGCCTAGCCAAGAGGTACCTAGAGTTCCTGCTCTTCATGCACATAAACGGCTCCGGCTTCCACAACCTCCTCAGCTACGACAGGAGATACCTCGACGAAACAGGCACAGAGGACAGCATCGGGCACGCCCTATGGGCGACCGGTTACACCATAAACTCCAGGGCTCCACGTATGCTGAAACAGCTCTCAAGACTCCTGTTCGACGAGAGCCTACCCACGGCGAGGGGCTTCACGTCCCCGCGGGGAAGAGCCTTCACCCTCCTAGGGTTATGCGAGTACAGTAAAGCACACCCACAGGACGCCAACCTGCGGAAAGACATAGCGAGGTTCGCGAGTTTCCTGGTCGACAGGTACAGCGACAACGCGGAGCCAGGGTGGACGTGGTTTGAAAACTATGTGACGTACGCCAGCCCAAGGCTCCCACAGGCCTTGCT